>JAEEHC010000058.1 GCA_016280635.1 Erysipelotrichaceae bacterium | reverse complement strand
GTTTTCCACCCCGATCGGCAGCTGTATCGGGCACGCCTTTGCGCCTAAACGATCTTTTATCGTATCGGTTGACATATAGAAATCAGCACCTGTGGCGTCCATCTTGTTGACGAAAACGATTCTCGGTACGCCATATGTTGTGGCCTGACGCCAGACAGTCTCTGTCTGCGGTTCAACACCAGCCTTGGCATCAAGCACGGTAACAGCACCATCAAGCACTCTAAGCGATCTTTCAACTTCTACAGTAAAATCAACGTGCCCTGGAGTGTCAATAATGTTTATCCGGTAGCTATTCCAGGTGGCGGTGGTGGCGGCAGAAGTGATGGTAATGCCTCTCTTCTGTTCCTGTTCCATCCAGTCCATGACCGCATTGCCGTCATGGGTCTCGCCGATCTTGTGGGTCCTTCCGGTATAATACAGTATTCTCTCGGTTGTTGTTGTTTTTCCTGCGTCAATATGCGCCATTATGCCTATGTTGCGTGTATGTTGTAAATCAAACTCACGCGGCATAATTCACTCCTACCAGCGGAAATGAGCGTAGGCCTTATTAGCTTCGGCCATCTTATGAGTGTCTTCACGTTTCTTGCAGGCACCGCCGACACCGTTTGAGGCATCGATGATCTCGTTGGCAAGACGTAATTCCATGGTCTTCTCATTACGCGTACGGGCGTAGTTTACCAGCCATCTCAGACCTAAGGTCAGTCTTCTCTCAGCGGAAACTTCAACCGGAACCTGATAGTTGGCTCCACCGACTCTTCTCATCTTGAGTTCGAGAACCGGCATGATATTTTCCAAAGCCTTTTCGAAGACTTCCATCGGCTGCTGACCAGTCTTTTCCTCTACGATGTCAAAGGCATTGTAAAGGATTGTCTCAGCTGTTCCTCTCTTGCCATCAAGCATAATACGATTGATCAAGCGGGTAATCAGCTTTGAATTGTAAATAGGATCCGCTAAAACGTCTCTTTTAGCTATGTGACCTTTTCTTGGCATTTAATTTTCCTCCTTTTCAATGATTTATGCTTTTGGCTTCTTGGTGCCATATAAGGATCTGCCCTGATTGCGGTTGGCAACACCGGCGCAGTCCATGGTACCGCGAATGATGTGATATCTGACACCAGGCAGGTCCTTGACACGGCCGCCTCTGATCAGAACAACGGAGTGTTCCTGCAGGTTGTGACCGATGCCGGGGATGTAAGCCGTAACTTCCATGCCATTGCTCAGACGTACACGGGCGTACTTTCTTAAAGCTGAGTTAGGCTTCTTCGGAGTCATGGTACCAACACGGGTGCAGACGCCGCGCTTCTGCGGTGAGTTGATGCTGGTGACCTTGCGCTTTAATGAGTTATAACCTCTGTTTAAAGCCGGTGATGCAGATTTCCATTGCTTACTTTCACGTCCCTTATGAACTAATTGGTTAATTGTAGGCATATGTGCTCTCCTTTCTCTCTTCTTGCTACTTGTGCACACACATCCAGGTGTGCCGCACATCAGATTTAATTTAGGCCTTTTAAGGCCTTCAATCCGCTCATTTATGTTACCTTAATCGACCACCGGTGTCAACACTTTTCACAAGATTTTTCCTTTAAAAACAAGGCTTTTCTGCCTTCTTCTCTCTGAGTCAGAAAGCATGGGGATTTCCGGCTTTAAGCTCTCTGGAAAGCGGAGATCCCCATGCTCATCAGTTGTCGTTATTGCCTTTTTTTCGCGTGCCGGCCGGGCTAAAGGACGTATCTAGTCGACATCGAAGCCCTGCGCCTGCAGCGGTTCAACGATGTCGCACATTTCCTTGTAGATTTTGACAATTTCCTCCGGTGTCTCATCAATGAGGCCTTCCATGAAGTCCTCCTCTTCGCTGAACTTTCCATAAGTCTGCTGAATCCAGACGATCTTATGCATCGGTGACCACATCTCCCAGTATTCAGGGTATACAACTTTTTCTTTCATTTTCTGTTCCTCCAAGGCTATTTTAGAACCGTCGCGTTCTAAAGAGGTCGCTTTCTGAGGGACAAATCATCTTCAGGGTCTGGCAGCATTTTCAGTCAGCGATTCTGCCGTATGGCTGGCCCATCGCCACCCGTTGGCCTACCGGAGCCGTCAGTTGGAAATTCAATGTGCGGTCAAACAGCATCACGATGTCGCTGCCGCCGAACATGAAGAAACCCAGCGGATCGCCCTTGACGACATGCCGGCCAACCCTGACGCCTTCCTCAAAGTTGACGGAAGCCACCTGGCATACTCCTACCGGTACGATCGCCACCAGGCCGCCTTCATCTCTTTCCACGATCACCACACCCCGGGTCTCAATGGATTGCCAGCCAAAGGTCTCGGCAAAATAAGCGTGGTAGCGCTGAAGTTCCTTATCCCAGGTAATCACGCCGCCCGGAGCATCATCCTGCGGTATGATCAGTACTTCCTTAACAGTGCCGCTGAGGGGAAAGTGATAGCGGTGATAGTCATTGATGTCCAGAAAGGTATGGGTCATCGTTCCACCGGCAAAGCAGCCGGCATATTCACTGCCGGAAAGCAGAACGGAGACATCCCTCAGGGTTCCCGTCTTGATGGCCAGACCGGCCTGTTCTTCCGGCTCTTCAGCAATTACCCGGCTGTCCTCAGCGATCTTCCATGCCCCCTGCGGTTGGGCATCAGCCGGGGAGATGACGATCCGGTTATCCTGCGCAGCGGCAATGGGCCGCCTTGAAGGGTCGGCCAGCTTACGGGCGAAGAAGTCATTGAAGCATTTCCAGTTATCCGGGCTTTCATAGCTGCCGTCATCGAGATGGAAGTCGGGGTTAGCTAAGGCGTTGCGGTAGTACTGCTCATTCCACGACTCAACGGTATTGAGATAACTGCCGGCGACGGAAAGGAATCGGATCAGCCAGCTGCGGAAGGGTTCATGATAGATCAGGGAATTATGAAAATAGCCCTTTCCCTCCAGCTGTCTTAGCGGCTGATCAGCGACAAAGTAAAAACAGCCCATGCTCTGGTCGATGCGGTCATAAAGGGAATCGTATTTATCTGAAGGGCAGATCTGCCAGGGCAGGCAGCGGCAGCAGCGGTCAATGAAGGCAAAATAGGATTCCAGGTCGCTGACCGGATTGACGGAAGGATCGGGATTCAGCTGTCTGGCCTGAACAATGGCCTGCTGAAGCATCTGCTTCACTTCAGCATCGTGGTCAAGCAGCTGGATCAGGTCCCAGGTAATGTCAAAATGGCGGCCGTCGCGGTTCTGGTCACTGGTTATGGCCTTAAAACTGGCATTGTTGATTGGCTGGTCGTTGGTCATGGTTTTTTCTCCTGTAAACAGTTTAGCATAGCCGCAAGAAAAGAGGTCGTAAGATGACCTCTGATAATTCTTTGTCCCGGTTACTGCTTACCATCTCTGAACATCCGCATCATTTCGTTGGTAAGCGAGAAATCCGTCGGCTGCAGTTCAATGTCCTTTCGTTCCACCCATTGGGCATACTTCAGTTCTGAAGGGTCCATCTTAATGGCATCATCGCCATCCACATCACAATAGAAACCGGCCAGAATGTCCTGGGCGATCCCCCAGGGCTGGGATTTGTAATATCTGATGTTCTTGACCTTCAGACCGGCCTCCTCCATCACTTCCCTTTCCACCGTCTGTTCCAAAGTCTCTCCAATCTCGGTAAAGCCGGCTATCAGGGCATTGTGACGGAAGCCGGCAGCATATCGGGTGATCAGGATCCGGTCTTCGTTTCTCACCCCGACGATGACCGCCGGGTTGATCCGCGGATAGATCACATTGCCGCAGTCAGGGCAGATCCGGGCCCGTTCATCCGATTTGTCGATGGTCGGCCTGCCGCAGCGGCCACAGAAGCGGTTGTCCTGATACCACCTCCACAGATGAAAGGCGGTATAGGCAGCCAGCATCGATTCGTTATCGCTCACCTGAGCGCGGTTCAGTCCCCTGACGCTTTCAAGGTCATAGCCCTGCGGTCTTTCGCTTCCTGCATAGAGGAAATAATGGTCTTCGTCAACCGAGAAGAGATATTCATACTCCCTGCCGTCAACCTGATCGATCAGCGGAAAAATGACCTTTCCATCTTCCAGACGGCAAAGCAGCTTGCCGTCCTCAATGATGACCAACCGGTCACCCGGCTGGGGCATGCGCTTTTCATAATGATTGATGATCTTCCGGTTTCCAATATCCTGAATCATGATCGCTTATCCTTTCTCTGTTCTTTTATGACCGCATCAGCGTTCAAGCACGCTTTGACTGCGTTCCAGCTGGTCTGCCAGCTTCTGAAAGAAGGTGATCTGGAAATCCAGACGGGCCTTCCACAGTTCTTCGGCGGTTGGGGTGCCCAGCGGTAGCTCCCTTAACTGACGCAGCCGGGAAAGCCTTTTGGCAACATATTCCGTTTTCTCTTGCCGGCTCTTTTCCAGAAAGGCATCATTGCTGAGGGCTTCGTGAATGCGGTAGACGTCAAAGCGGTCGATGTTGTCAGCATCGCCGACTGAAAGGGCAAACGGCGTGTTTTCCCCGGGAAAGCCCGCCTTTTCATCGACATGAATGGCAATACCGTAACAGATGTCGCTGATGCGCTCTTCCGCAAGAGACAGGCTTCTGAGAAAGGGACGGGCAATGTGAGCAGAGCGGCGGCCGTGTTCCTGCCAGCCGTTTTCTCCGAACTCCTCACAATAGGCAACATCATGAAGAAGGCAGGCAATGACCATTTCCGTTTCATCAAAGCCTTCCCTTTCGGCAATCCGACGGCCGATGTTGGCGACCCGGTATGTGTGTTCGAGGCGGTATGCCTTATCCTGAGGATGCTCATTAAGATAGATCGCCTGATCAAACTTCTGTTTCAGAAACTCCTCGGTTCTCCGTACCAATTCACGATTCAGCATGCCGCACACCTCCAAAGAATGAGATTCATTGAAATCATTATATTATATTCAGCCGCAAAAGGAGACCTTTCCGCCTCCCTGTCTTCAGCAGTCCGGCGCACTGAGGGGTCCGGCTGTCGCCTTTTCGCAGGCTGGCAATTCCCAAGCTTGCTTTACCCCAGCCAGCAGGCATAAGAAAACCCCTCCATCAGGTTTTTGTCCTGATTTCGGGGTTGACTCAAAACACTTCTTCCGTTTTCTAACGGATGTACTTGATCTCTATCTTCTGACCGGCCGGTGTCTTCAGCGTAATGTTGGCTGGAGAACTGGATGAGGTCTTGGAATAACGGCAGCCGACGTTGAAGTAGGCCGGCTTTCCGGACGTCGGTGTCGGCGCTTCCGTGCCGGTAATCGTAAGATTGCTGCTGTGATCCCAGCTTGCCAGTTTCTGGTTGGCCTGAATCGTAAACTCATGCGTGCCGGCCTCGGCCGGTAAATGGTATTCTCCCTTACCGGCATCATAGGTGCCTTTACCGTAGAACTTGATTTCCAGCATTGGTTCAACAACAATGTTCATATTCTCTGACCTTACCGTATGCCCGTCATACGAGTAGGTGAAGTAAATCGTCAGAGTCTGCGTTCTGATGAAACCGTTGCTGACGGTACCGCGGTTGGTAGCGTACAGTTCATTATCGCTGCTGTTGTAGTACAGGATATTATTGGGAGCCACCATCTTCAGTTTTGAAAGATCAATTGAAGTGGTCGACGTCTTGCCGTTTACCGAGATGCTCAGGTCAGTCAGCTTGTAATACGGCCGGTTGTCTGGCCGGTAGTACAGGTAGTAGGCCGAAACACCATGCTTTTCATAGCCGACATTCAGCTTGTATTCACTGACCGTAACACCACAGGAATCCTGCTTGTCGTTGTCCGTTGAAACCGTGATCGTGGCTGCTCCCTTACCGACAGCGGTGATGACGCCCTTGCTGTCAACGGTAAAGACCATGGTGTTGCTGCTGGTGTAATTGACCTTGGAAGTGGAACCAGACGGTTTTATCTCCACATACTTGCTGATGTCATAGGTCTCACCGACTGCCAGTTCAATGTTGGAAGCATTAATGGTCACGGAAGTTGCCGGATTGGCTACGTGAACCTTGATGGTTGCCTTCTGATTGCCGCACTTCAGGGTAATGGTTGCCGTTCCATAGGCAACGCCGGTAACATTTCCGTTTGCGTCAACCGTAGCGATCTTCTTGTCTGAGGTGCTGAAACTGATGCTGTCAGTCGTATCAGCCGGATCGATGGTGAACTCAAGCTTTACTTTCTCATTCTTCTTAATGGTGATTTCGCTCTTGGCAAACTTAACGGACTTGCAGGAGACCACTACCGTGATTTCCGTAGTGGCGGTCTTGCCGCTTTCCGTCTTGACTGTGATCACCGCCTTACCGGGCTGCTTGGCCGTAATGGTGCCGTCCGGGGCAACCTCAGCTACTGCTGAATTGCCGGTCGAATAACTCAGCTGTTCCGACCAATTGGCAGGCTGAACGATCAGCTTGGGCTTAAGCGTGCTGTCTTTTTCCATCGTGTATGCTGATTTTTCATACTTGATGGAAGTGACCGGAACGAAAACCTTATAGTTTGCAACCAGAGTCATGTCTGAAGTGAAGACATAGTCTTCCGCAATCTCAGCCATGTTGGAGGCATCCTGCCAGCCGACGAAGGCATATCCTTCCAGCGTCGGCGCTTCCGGGAACTTGACATGGCCGTCAACGACATGCTCCTTTGCCACTTCCTTGCCATCCACCATGAAGGTGACGTATTTGGAAGTATCCCAATGGGCTTTCAGGGTAATGCTGTCGTTAACCGGCAGGTTGAAATCGTATTCCTTATCATTGAGATACCAGCCCGTGAAGTCATAACCTTCCTTGGCGGGAACTGCCGGTTCGGCCACCTTCTCGCCTTTTTTCAGTTTGACCGTGGCAACCGGGGTTCCGCCGTCGCTGTCAAAGGTTACCGTCTTCTTGCCGCCTAAAAGCAGGACACCGGCAATAACGGCAGCCACAAGCAGCAGGATCAGCGCAATGATCAGACCGCTTTTCTTGTTTCCTTCCTTCTTTTCCGGTTTCGGTTCAACCGGAGTCTCCTTCTTGATTTCGGGTTCAGTCTTCGGAGTTTCAGCAACCTCCTCAAACTTATGACCGCACTTATTACAGAACTTGGCGTTGTCTTCCTGTTCGTAACCGCATGCCGGACATACCTTACTCATATTATTCCCTCCTTTTCCTTCAACCACCAAAACCAACACATCATTTCTGATGCTGGCTATATTTTCATGGATGGTGAATGTTTTATATATTTCATTATAACAAAAAGTGTTGTTAATTCATTATTTTTGTATGTAAATAACCGACACTTTCCCTAATGGGACAGCCATCGTAAGCCTTCTTGACAATAAACGTTCTGTTGAATCATCTTATTATGACTCTCACAAGTCGCAATATGTTGAAGCAAGTATACCAGTTGAAATAAAAAGAGGCATTATAGCCTCTCAATTTCAATGGTTGATCAGACGCTTCCCGATGCCGCTCATCAAAAAAGTGCTTGTTTTTCAATCGTCATCTATTGCCGACACCGCTTTTACCCAGCTGTCTTCTCGCCGACAACCTGGAATCTACTTTTTCATCGCTTCCCATTCTGAACGTGTGATCGCATAGGCATAGGAAATGGTGTTTTTCGGATCAGGGTATTCTTTCACTTTCTTCATGCCGTTGGCGATAGCCGTGGAATATGAACCAATATTCGTATACTTCATGTAGGAATATATCGCGTCATAATGCGTATTTTGAAACACCCAGTCCCTTACAGCCCGGGCCGCTTCCTTGGCAAATCCGCGTCTCCAGTATTTCTTATGAATGTGATACCCGATCTCCGGAAGCATTTCCCCATCAATATTCTGGATGGTGATTCCACAGTCTCCGATAAACTCACCTGTTTCCTTTAAAACGACAGCCCAAAGTCCGAATCCATACTTTTCATAATTGTCCAGATTCCAGGTAATCCAATCCTTTGTTCTGGCCTCATCAAAAGGTGCCGGATAGTGCTGCATTGTTTCAGAATCGGATAATATTTCATAAAGTGCTTCAAAATCATTCATAGTATACTTTCTCAGCAATAGGCGGTCCGTTTCAATCATCTTGTCACCACTCTCAAGCTCCGGCTTGACATGCAGGTTTTCCTCTGTCATCTGGTTGATCAAAAACGCAAATCGTTCCAGCCATGGGAATACGATGGCTGTATTTACCTCATAAGGGAGTATCCTGATAGTTCTTTCTCTTTTAGCTTCTTCAGTTACACGGGTAAGGAACTCGACGTCTTCCTTCAAGGTTGATTTCTGCCACGGCATCTCATCCAGATCAAAGCCTGCTGTTCCCGCAGCAACAGCATTTATGTCTTTCTGATCCTTCATAAAAGAGATCAGTTTTTTCTGCTGTTCGGTCTTTTCAAAATTATCTGCTGCAGCAATCAAAAGCTCAAGAAAACTGTCTGTTCCCTGATTTGACATGATTATCCATTCATCATTCGGTGCTGTTTCATTCAGCCTTATGATATTGCTCATTTTACCTCCACAAACGGGAAGTTATCTAACAGACTGCCATTCCTCTTTGGAAAGGCATGTTATGTGTTCCGTTCGGAGAACGCCCTCTATGGCACAGGGCACATTATAGGCCGTATGATGATAATGAAAACCGCACTT
>JAEEHC010000057.1 GCA_016280635.1 Erysipelotrichaceae bacterium | reverse complement strand
GGTGTAGTTCTGGTAGCCTTTCTTCTGGAGGTACATGGCTGCCGAAATGCCGGCCGGGCCGCCTCCAATGATACAGATTTTTTCATTGATGTCTTTCATTATTCTTTCCTCTTCCTAACATCCTTGTTCTATTTCATACTAACACTCTGTGAAAAATTGAACAATCAGCTTTCCCTGAAAGTGAGAGAATCGACTTTTTTAACAAAAATCACTGTTAAAGCTCTTGCTGTTTTCATTATTTCCTAAATAAAGCCAGGTTCAGTTCATTCAGCACCTGGCATTCAGAATCATTATGCTTAATTCTTGTAAAGTGGTATTTCAATCTCCACATCGCTTAACGGGAAGCAGATGCAGGGATGGATGTAACCGTAGATCTTATCCGCCTGACGGCGGTGATCGAGAAACTCAGGCATGAATACCTCACCGCTGACTAACCGGGAATGGCAGAAACCGCAATAACCGCAGCGGCAATGCACCGGGATGCGGATGCCGGACTGCTCAATGGCATTCATCAGCGAGGTACCGGCCGGACAGGCCATCTCATAGGTTATTTCGCCCTGAGTGACCTTCAGGCGATAAACTTCATCCTTCTTTTCCTGCGGGTAATCGGCTAAGCGGGACGGTTCATTGTACTGGCCATAGATCTCCAGGCGCCAGTACTTGCGGGGGATGTCCATCTTCACCAGTTGCTCATTAAGGTAGTCATACATGGCCTGCGGACCACATACAAACAGTGAAGTATCATCATCACACCGATACTTTCTGATCAGATCAGCATCGATCAGGCCATGCTCGCAGCCCTCTCTGACCTCCTCTTCCAGAACATCGACGATCTTCAGTTTGTCACACTGATCGACCAGCTGCTGCAGTTCTTCCCGGAATAAGGCGCTCTTTAAGTCCTTATTTCCGTAAAGCATCAGCATCTCAGCATCAATGTCGCCATCGGCGATGGTATGGGCCAGGGAAACAAAGGGGGTGACCCCGTTACCGCCGATCAGAGCCAGGATCTTCTTGCCGTCTCTCAAGCGGTTATAGGTTGAAGTGCCCAGGGGAGCTGATACTCTGACCCTGGTTCCCACCTTCCAGTTTTCCCAGATGTAGTCAGGGGCGATGAAGCCCTTCATCAGGGAGATGGAAAGCCGGTAGTAGCCTTCTTCCTTAGCCTGGCGGGGTGAGGAAGAAATTGAATAGGGGCGATTGAAGTGATGGCCTTCAATGTTCAGTTCCACGTTCAGATACTGCCCGGCCTGGAAATAGGCGATCTTCTGACAACCAGCCTGCTTATCGGCGATTAGATAGTAGCTGCAGGTCAGTTCATCTTCCATGACCATCTTTTCGATGATCAGATCCTGATAGGCCGGATGCAGAGCCGCAGCGATGCGGTTGGCCTTGTAGGCAATGTTATCCGGGATCATGATGTCGGAAGCCTTTTTTATTTCCTCTTCCCGGCGCTTTACCATGCCGGTAAACTTCAGCTTGTTCAGATTCTTGAGGTAGCTCATGATCTCACCTCCTGCTCTTCTGGGCGGTTTAGCTGGTCGCGGTACTTCTCGATCAGCCTGAGGGCCGCGGTGTGGCCGCAGTCATAAGCGGTGCTGTAGCCGCCGCCATGGATGTAGTGACCGCCGACATAGCTGAGATTTTCCACCGTCCTGTCGCTGTCCTCACTCTGGGTGCGCGCCAAAAGGTTATCCCACTCGGAGAGCCGATAGCCGTAAATGGTGCCGGCCGGAGTGCCAAGGTAGCGGGCCATGGTAACCGGGGTAGCGGCCTCGATTTCTTCAATGCGTTCTCTTATCTTAATTCCCAAGACCTTTTCGGCATCGATGATGTATTTCTCAGCCAGATCGGTCTTGTATTTTTCGTAGTTGTATTCATCCAGATCTTCCGGCAGATCGCCATCCTCCAGCATGGCGGTGAAGAACAGCGTGCAGGTTCCCGGCGGTGATGAATCTTCAATTACCTTATTGAGGCAGTTGACGATGTACATGCCCTTGGTTTCATATTGCTTCCGGGAATCGGGATCTTTGGAAATGAAGACCGTATAGTCATTCAACCCCAGTTCTTCTCGGCTGCAGTTCAATCCCAGGTAAATGGTCAGGGTGGAGATGCCGAAGCGGCGGGCATTCATCAGTTTACGGGTACGCTGGGGCACGTTTTCTTCATTGGACAGGTTGGCAACCCGGTTGGGTATGAGATTACTGACGATTTCGCGGCCGTAAACGGTCTGCTGGCCATTGATCTGAACGCCGATGGCTTTGCCGGATTCATCATAGAGGAACCGGGTTACTTCGGCGTTGTACCAGATCTTGCCACCGTGCTCTTCAATGACTTTGGCCAGGGCCAGGGAAAGCTCATGGGAGCGGTAGCGGGGCATGGCAGCGCCGTCATCGATGTAGCCGGTCATCATGTTGAAGTAATGGAAGGCATTCAGTTCATCAGCCGGAACGCCCAGGTAACACCAATAGGTGGACAGGATGCTGATGGCCTTATCGTCAAAGCCCAGTTCGGTCAGAACTTCCTTAACGGAATGTGAACCCATGCGCAGGAAGTCGCCATATTTTAAGGCCATGGTCAGTAGATTGGGCTTGCCGTTTTTCTTCATGACATAATCGACGGCCTTATCATCAATATCCTGCAGCCGGAAAAGCTTCTCCAATCTTTCCCGGTTACCCGGACAGTATTTCTCAAATGATTCAATGAAAGCCTGACGACCGGCTTTCAGGGTCACGTCATAGCCGTTTTCGCCCTTGCAGATGGCCCGGAAGAGATTATCCTCGTAACACCAGTTGATTTCAGCCCCCAGTTCCTTAAACATTTTGTAGACCTGTTTAGGGTTTTCCGGCGTACCGACCGCGCAGAGTTCATGCAGCGAAGGCTCAAACTCAAAGCGGCCGCGGACAAAACTGGAGGCGCAGCCTCCCGGTAAGCCGTGTTTTTCCAATACCAGTGTCCTTAATCCGGCCTTGGCTGTCGTTGCCGCGCAGGTCAGACCGCCGTTACCGGCACCGACAACAATGACATCATACTGATTGTGCATCGGAAACCTCCTTTTGTCAGTCTTACGACTTAATTCTATAGTTTAATTCACCAGGGAAGCGATACTGCTCGCTTCCATACGTTCTGTCATCTTCGTCAACTCTATCTCTCGACAGGAGATGTTCACCCTTAAAACCTTCGAGAGCCATTAATCTATGAATGACATCGTGGAAGAACTCCTTGGCATCTTCATACTCCACATCGTAACACCTTTTTTTCTGTTTGAATCATTTTTAACGACAATCGATGAGTCATATTTACTCATTTGAACGATCGTTTTATGTTCTTTTTCTTCTTTCCTTGACAAAGTATAAAATTAGAAATCTAATCCCTTTTTATCCAAAAGGAAATCATAAAGATACAAATTGTAGACCCCGTCATCGTCAATGTATGATATTGAATTATCTTTTCTGATTATTATCTTCCGGAAACCATCGCGAATATTCTTCAGAGAAGCAAATTCCTGTTGTTGCTTTCCAGGATCGGATAAACCTTGTGCAACCTGAATATAGTACTTCTTACTACCTTTATAAGCAATAAAGTCAACCTCTAACTGCTTGCGGATATACCTGTCATCCGCTTTTTCATTGACTTCAACCATGCCAACATCAATGTTATAACCGCGTAATCGTAATTCGTTATAAACTATGTTTTCCATGAGATGGGGCTCTTCTAACTGTCTGAAATTCAGCCTGGCATTTCGCAATCCAACATCTTCAAAGTAGTATTTTAAAGGTGTATTTATATAACGCCGGCCTCTGACATCATATCGTTTTACTTCAGATAGAATAAATGCATTTTCAAAACAAGTCAGATACTTTTTGATCGTCTCAGGATCCAGGATGGTCTTTTTCGCAGATAAGAAGGTGTTTGATATTCGGTTTGGATTTGCCAATGAGCCAATGGAAGAAGCCATCACATCAAGAAGTTCTTCAAGCTCACTGAGATTTCGAATTTTGTTTCTTTCGATTATATCCTTAATATAAGTTTCTTCAAAAAGATCTTTCAGATACTTTGCTTTCTGTTCGTCAGTACGACGACTCAGAATCATTGGCAAGCCGCCATACATCATGTATTCATCCCATGCTTCATCAACGCTGCCTCCTCTGGCACCATAAAACTCCTTGAATGACAGCGGGTAAACATGCACTTCATCACCTCTGCCGCGCAGTTCGGTTTTAATGTCAGTCGATAAAAACCTGGAATTGCTACCCGTAACATACAAGTCAACATTTTCTCTTCTCAGGAAACTGTTTAGCACACTTTCAAAACCATCCACCTCCTGTATCTCATCCAGAAGGAAATAGTATTGTTCATTATCATGAATTTGATTTCTTAGATACTCAGCCAGAATATGGCGGTCAAGCAGTTCTTCACTTTCTTCAACATCAAACTGTACCATAACAATATGATCATCTGGCACATTAGCTGACCTCAAATAATCACGAAAGAGATTATTCATTAAATATGACTTTCCCGCTCTTCTTAATCCAGTAATGACTTTTATCATTCCATTATGCATTCGATCAATTAACTGGTTAAGATATAAGTTTCTTTCAATTAGCATAATAACCTCCAAATCGAAATAAATTCAAATCTTGCGTTTTTATCGATTATATTATACCAAAGATGTAAAGTAAAAACTAGTCTTATTCAATATTTTTGCAATTTTTGCATTTTTATCGATTATGTTTTCAACAGTTATTTGCGTGATTGGTATTCAATAATATATTAGATAAAGAGAATTACTGTCTCTCATTAGCGAGGAGTTCTTCTTATTCATCTCAAGATCTGGAAACGATTAGAGAATTATCTCTTGAGCATAGCAACCATGTTCGATTAGGACGAGTCTTTGGCTATTCAGTTTCTGATTATGCTTTAGCGACATTAAAATGGCTAAACACAGAGGAAACGAATCTCATTTTTGACGAGTTATATTCTTTCAAATCAAACGCCCAAAAAGAGGAAGCAGACGATTTAATTCGAAGTAATATTTACCTGCAGTTCAATTAGGCAGCTAAAAGTTGCTTTTTTCTTGTCCTATATGAATATTATCTTTCTGCCTATATGTTAAATTTTCAATATCGATCTGTCGTAAAGACAAAAAACCAAAACATTATAAGTTCTGGTTTTTTGGTCTGATTTTATGAATGTGTCTATGCAGGTTGAACAACAAATGTTTAACCTGACTGAAGTTTGGTAACTGGTCAGATGTCCATGGCCACGCCAGGACCAAAAGTACTTCTGTAATTATTCAGCAGCCAGTTTTTCTACGACGCCATCCAGATAGCTGACCGGATAGGCCTCGATCTCCCCTTTGTCTACCGCCTCCGTCAAGGCTGTATTGATTGGGATCTGTGCCAGTAAGTCCAGACCCTGATCCCTGCAGAGTTCTTCCGCATGGCTCTGGCCGAAGATGTACATCTTATTGCCGCAGTTATCGCATTCGACATAGCTCATGTTCTCGATCAGTCCCAGAACGGGGATATTCATCATCCGGGCCATGTTGACGGCCTTTTCAACGATGATGCGGACCAGCTGCTGGGGAGTAGTGACGATGATGATGCCATCCAGCGGAATTGACTGGAAGACAGTCAGGGGAACGTCGCCGGTTCCGGGCGGCAGGTCAACGAACATCAGGTCAACTTCGCCCCAGTCCGTCTCGGAGAAGAACTGCTTGACGACACCGGAAAGGATGGCTCCTCTCCATACGACCGGCTGAGCCGGATCATCAAGCATCAGATTGGTGGAAACGATCTTGATGCCGCTGGAACTGTAGGCCGGAATGATGGCGGTCTCGGTACTGTAAAGCCGGTCGTTCAGGCCAAAGCTCTGAGCGATGGACGGACCGGTAATGTCGCCGTCCAGAATGGCGGTCTTGTATCCGGCTCTCTGGCTGGCACAGGCCAGTAAGGATGTTACCAGGCTCTTACCAACGCCACCCTTACCGGAAACGACGCCGATGACCTTCTTAACTGCTGAGTTTTCATTTGCCTTTATGCTGAAATCCTGAGGCTGCGTGCGTGAACCGCAGTTGGCGGAACAACTGGAGCAGTCGTGATTGCATTCTGTCATGTTATCTTACCTCCGTGTTTATTCTACTCTGCGGGTTCCTCATTTTCCACCATTTTAACCTTAAAGTAGAAATCGGAACCTTCATTGATCTTGGAATTGACGCCGTAATCAGCCTTATGCATGTCCAGGATCGTGCTGACGATCGACAGACCGATGCCGCTGCCGGCGACGAAGCGGCGGCTGTTATCCGCCTTGTAGTAGCGCTGCCAGATCTTGTCCAGGTCTTGCTCAGCGATGCCCTCGCCATGATCGATGACGTCAAAGCGCATCAGTTTGCCTTCCGGCTGATAGCGGATGATGACCTCTTTGTCTTCACCGCAATGATTAAGGGCATTATTGATCAGGTTATTGAGGACCTGCTGGATGCGGATGGGATCTGCTTCAATGTAGCAGTTTTCCTTAATGGCCTCAACGGTGATCCGGTAGCCTCTGGCTTCCATCATCTGGTAGCTGTTTACCACCCCATAGACCAGATCATCGCAGTTGACTACGCTCAGATTGAGCTGCTCGCTGCCGGCCTGCAGTTTGGAGATGTCCAGCATGTTGTTGACCAGGGAGGTCAGCCGGTTGGCTTCGTCAATGATGATCTGAACATTCTCCGGGGTATTCTCATCAGGAATGTCGCGGATCAGCTCGCCATAGCCGGAGATCATCGTTAGCGGTGTGCGCAGATCATGGGATACATTGGCGATCAGCTGTTTCTGCATCTGATCAGCCCGATCCAGTTGATGGGCCATGTCATCCAGGGTGGATGATAGTTCTTCGATTTCCTTATAGCCCCGGGCATTGAAGTCAGTATCATACTGTCCTTTGGCCAGTAAGCTGGCCTGTTTGTTGATCTGGCGGATCGGCCGGGAAATGCTGCGGGCGGCCAGAATGGCCAGAATCAACGAGACGATCAGCAGAATGATGCTGATCATCACCAGCTGAGAACGGATGGTGGAGACCGTGGCCTCCACCGGTACGATCGAACCGATCACCATTAAGCCATAGTAACCACCATCTTCACTTTCTGCCCGCGTCATGTAGATGATGGCCTTGACGTCCGCATCGTAGTAGGAGCGATCACTCCTGCCCTTGATGACGTTATAGCGGCTGATCTCCATGCCCTTGCTGTTCATGTACAGAATGATCTCCTGACCTTCCTGACTGTTCTGCAGAGCTGAGAACAGTTCCTTCAGATCAAAGCGGATGTGCAGATCATCAAGAACATGCGTGTTGGAAGTATACATGCTGCCGGAAGCCTCATCATAAATGACGATCGAGCTGTCCCTGTCTGCCGGCAGTTCGTCAATGTCCTTGGGTTCCTCCAGAATCTGACTGACCTGTCTTCCGGTCTTCATTATCTCATTCAGTCGGGATGACTTATAGGAATAGTTAAGGGTAAAGACCTGCAATACCCACAGAAGGGCTATGAAGACGACCGTAAAGATCAGAAAGTAGTAAAACAGCCTCCTTTGCAGGGGGCCTGATTTACCTGGATTGTTGTGCTGCTTATTCATCTGTTCACTCCGCATCAAAGCGATAACCTACCCCTCTGACGGTCACGATGAACTTCTGATATTCGCCTAGCGACTTACGCAACAGCTTGATATGGGTATCCAGCGTGCGGTCGTCGCCATAGTAGTCATAGCCCCAGACTTCGGTCAGCAGCGTTTCCCTACTTAAGGCCATGTTCTTGTTGCGGCTCATGAAGAACAGCAGTTCGTATTCCTTGGGCGACATTTCCACTCTTTCGCCGTTGATTCTCACAATGCGGGCGGCATAATCGATCTGCAGCCCTTCAAAGCTTACAGTCTGGGCGGTGTTCTCCGAACTGCTCTTTCCCCGGGAAAGGATGGCGGCCACCCGCATCATCAGTTCCTTGACCGAGAAAGGCTTTACCACGTAGTCGTCAACGCCGACCTCAAAACCGTGTATCCGGTCATACTCCTCCCCGCGGGCGGAAAGCATGATGACCGGCGTATTTTTAAAACGCCGGATTGCCTTGACGGCGGAAAAACCGTCCAGATCCGGCATCATGACATCCATGATGATCAGGTCAAAGTCCTCCCGTTCGCACTTTTCTACCGCTTCAAAGCCATCAGCCGCTTCCGCGACCTCATAACCTTCAAACAGGGCGTACTTGCGGATCATTTCCCTGATCTTTGCTTCATCATCTACTACTAATAACCGGGCCATCTAATCACCTCCGCAGTATCATGATAGCCTTTCAATGTGATGGTTTGGTGTACTTCTGACGAAACTTAGCCTTTCAGGCCATCAGCCTGACGCTGCATGTTTTCGATGACGACATCATAGATCTCGCCTAATGAAGCGCAGTACTCCAGAACCAGCCAGGGTTCATTGGTGTGAAAGTGGATCTTGATCAGATCCTCATCACCGACAGCCAGCAGGCAGTCGCCCTTGAAGTTTTCAACGAAATAGTCATGGATCTCATCTTCATCAAGATCATGACCGGCAATCAAAAGCTGCGTGTCAAACTTGAATTCCAGCATCTTACTTACCTTCCTTCTTCTTATAAGCCAGTGCCTTGGCCGCATTTACCGCCTGGAAGGCGGAATAGATGCACAGGGCAACGGATACGATGATCAATAACATGTTGTCTACATCGGTAGCCGGCTTGCCGTTCTGCTTGATGGTCGCAAAGCAGTTGACGATCAGTAAGACAGCCAGGGCAATTGAGCAGACCAGCAGAATGATGATGGACTTGCGGTCGCGGTTGGCCATGATGGTATGCCGCTCAATTTTCTTTTCCGGCAGTTCCTTGGACTCGATGGTAGCCAGTGAGGGCAAAAAGCGGAAGCGGTAGAAGTACTCCATGACCGCGGCAAGCGCCACACCTATCAGTACGCCATATACCCACTTGCCATAGAAGCCGACAAATACGCCCAGCATCACCGCCAGCAGATAGCGGGAGGTAAACAGGCTGAGCTTCTTTTCCTCGTTGGAATCGATCAGATAACCGCGGTGATTCCTGTAATCCATTAAGATCATCCGGCCTCTTTCGTCCTTCAGCAGATTGACGTCAATGGGCGTCAGTTTTCCTAAGTTCTGTTTCATAGTCTTTCTTTCCTTTACCTGTATATTCTTTCCACTCTGGGGTTGATGTCGCAGACGATCTCATCAACGATTGTTCCGCTCATCTGCGCCAGTTCTTCAGCGCTGATGCCTTCCCCGATCAGAGTGACAACATCTTCTCTCTTACAGTCGATGTGGGATACATCGACCATCATCTGGTCCATGCAGATCCTTCCCCGGATCGGGGCAATCTCGCCATTGATCACCACATGGCCCTTGTTGGACAGCCGGCGCGGATAGCCGTCGCCATATCCTACCGATACCGTAGCGATGCGCATCGGCTTTTCACAGCGGTAGATGTGGCCGTAGGACAGCCCCTCACCTTCACCGACCGTCTTGATCATCTCGATCTTGCTGTACCAGCTTAATACCGGTAAGCGCTGATAGCGCTCATGGACCTCGCCGACCGTAAAGCCCAGTAACATGAAACCCGGTCGGACAAAGTCATAGACAAACTCCGGATAGTTCAGGATGCCGCTGGAAGCGCACAGATGCCTCCTGCCGCTTTCATAGCCCTTATCCGCCAGCCGTTTCAGGAAGGCGTCAAAGACAGCCTTCTGACCATGGGTATAATCGATGTCTTCCTGAGCGAAGCTGTCCGCCCGGCAGAGATGGGAATAGGTGCCGTTGACCTTCAGCATTGGATTGTCATAGATCTGCGCCAGTTTTTCGTCGCTGATCTGCGGATCAATGCCGATGCGGTGCATGCCGGTATCGACCTTGACCTCAATGGTCAGCTGAATGCCGTTTTCCCGGGCAAACTCGCTCATCGCCTGAACCTGCTCATAGGAAGCCAGCGTCAGGATGCAGTCATATTCGTAGGCCTTCAGCCAGTCCTGCTCTTCCACGTAGCCCAAGATCAGCAGCGAGCCCTTCAGACCCCGCTGTCTTAAGCTGATGGCTTCATTAAGGGCAGCAACGCAGAAATCATGAACGCCTTCCTGCTCCATGATCTCAGCTGTCTGCAGATCACCGTGGCCGTAGTAATCAGCCTTGATGACCCCGATGATGCCGGTCTTTTCAGGCAGAATGGCCTTTAATCCCCGGACATTATGGCGGAAGCTGTCACTGTTGATTTCCAGATAACAACGTGAGCCGGCCATCTTATTTTCTTTCCAGAGCCAGCTGGATCAGCCGGTCAATGATGGTGCTGTAGGACAGTCCGGCAGCCTTGAAGCTGGCCGGATAGAGGGAATGCGAAGTAAAGCCGGGGATGGAGTTGACTTCATTGAAGACCAGGCCCTTGGACCCGTAGAAGAAGTCGACTCTGGCCAGCATGTCGCAATCCAGTAAGCGGTAGATCTTAACGGCTTCCGTCTTGATGCGTTCCATTAATTCCGGACTAAGGGACTTGGCTGGGGTATTGATGACGGTCTTGTAGCCATCGTACTTTTCGGCGTAGCCGTACATCTCGGAGGAAACGATGATCTCAAACACCTCGCCGGCCTCCACCTTGCCGCCATGACCCATGACGCCGGCACCGACCTCGTAGCCGTCGATAAATTCCTCCAGCAGGATCTTGTCGTCATAGCTGAAGGCATCAGCGACATACTCCTTGAACTGCATCAGGTTGGACACCTTATGAGCGCCAAATGATGAGCCTTCGCAGGCCGGCTTGACATAGCAGGGTAAGCCCAGCTTGTATTCAACTTCATGGAAGAGTTCTTCCAGATCATATTCTTCGTGGCGTCTTAACACCAGATACTTGGCCATCTTGACCCCGGCGGCCTCGCAGATCACATGGGTGAAATGCTTGTCCATGACCAGGGCACTGGAAGTCATTGAGCAGCTGACAAAGGGAATGCCGTTGAGCTGGCATAAGCCCTGGACGGTGCCGTCTTCGCCAAAGCGGCCATGCAGTACCGGAAGAATGACATCCACCTTCTGGATGCTGTGGCTCTTGAGTTGATAGAAGCCGTGATGCTCGGTACTGGGAGAGAGGATAACTTCCTCATTGTTCTCATTTTCTTCCCACTTGCCGTTTTCAATGTCGTCAATGGAACCACTGTAATGATACCAGCGGCCGTCTCTGGTAATTCCTACCAGATAGGTTTCATACCAGGCCGGCATATTGCGCAGGATGGAGGCTGCTGACATCAGGGATACCGGATGTTCATTGGCCTGTCCGCCGAATAATACGGCAATCATCTTATTTTCCATTTTCCTATTCCTCCAGTGAATCAATCAGTGAGGCAAAGTGCATGCCGTTAGAGGCCTTGAAGAACAGCACGTTGCCCTTTTCCAGATATTTACGCAGATACTGCCCGGCAGAGGTGTTATCCGCAAATAACTGACATTTAATGTTCTGCTCACCCAGTCTTTCGGCCAGAGCCTGAACTTCCGAGCCGATCAGAACGACATCGTCAAAGCGGCTGAAGTCGATCTCATCAGCCACCCCGCTGTGCAGTTTGGCTGAGGTTTCCCCCAGTTCCAGCATGTCGCCGATGACGACGGCCTTGCGGTAGCTGTTATTGTACTGTAAGACCATCTGCAGGGAAGCGACCAGTGATGAGGGGTTGCAGTTGTAAGTGTCGTCAATGATGACGGCATCCCTGATTTTTCTTAACTGCAGCCGGTGCGGGGTAAGCTTGACCTCCGCCAGACCCTTTCTGATCAGTTCATATTCGATTCCCAGCCTTTCGCCGATGCCGATGGCCGCCAGGGCATTGAGCACCTGATGTCTGCCCAATATCGGCAGGCTGTACTGCCGGCCACGGCAGGTGAAACTGGTACCTTCATCATTAAGCCGGTAGTCTTCGGCAATGATGTCGCAGTCCTTTTCAAAGCCATAACCAATGGCCGGATGACGTAAGCCCATGGAGGCCAGATGGTCCTTCAGGCCATAGGATGACTGGTTATAGAAGCACTGCCCGTCGCCCAGATCACGGTTGATCAGGCACTTCTGCTCGACGATGCCGTCCATCGAACCCAGCTGGGCGATGTGAGCGGGACCGATCGAGGAGATAACGGTGATCTCCGGCTGCACCATGGTGACCAGCCGGTCCATGACCCCGATGTCGTTGATTCCCATTTCGGCAACGACATATTCCGCGTCGTCATCCACATTCATTACCGTTAACGGCACGCCCAGGTCATTGTTCTGGTTGCCGAAGGTCTTGCAGGTTCTGTATTTCTGCGATACGACACTGGAAACGATGTCCTTGGTCGAAGTCTTGCCGGATGAACCGGTGATGCCGATGAAGTGGCACTTCAGAGTCCGGCGGTAGTGAGCTGCCAGCTTCTGCAAAGCCGTCTGGACATCATCAACGACGATGATGTTGCCTTCCGGGATCTCCAGCGGGTCATCCTTCTGCCAGAAGGAAGCGGCAATGCCGTTTCTTAACAGGTCGGCGACGAAACTGTGGCCGTCGACCTTCTCCCCGATGATCGGGGCAAACAGCATCCCCTGCTTCGCCATCCGGGAGTCAAAGTGAACGCCTTTGATGCGCGCGTTGGGATCACCGATAAGCTTGCCGTTTACTATTTCACTGATTTTCTTCAGATCGTAATTTATCATAATATCCTAATGCTTCAAAAAGCCGGAATGATCAGCGGCTTTTCTAATACCCCTTGTTCTTGATTACCTCGATGATCTCATCGACATATTTCTTGCAGATCTCATCCGTCTTCGCTTCGGTCATGACTCTGACCAGCGGTTCGGTTCCGGAGCATCTTACCAGCACCCGGCCTTCACCGTTGAGCACTTCCTCGACCTGCCGGCACTTGGCCAGCACGTCTTCGTCCTTCATGACCGCTTCCTTGTCCGCTACCTGAACGTTCACCAGTAACTGCGGATACACCGTCAGTTCATCAGTCAACTCATTAAGCGTTCTGTTTTCCTTCTTCATGATTTCCAACAGCTGCAGACCGGTCATCAGACCGTCACCGGTAGTGGCATGCTGGGAAAGGATGATGTGTCCGGACTGCTCGCCGCCTAAGACGTAGCCATTGCGGCACATGCACTCATAGACATACTTGTCACCGACCTGCGTCTTCTCATAGCCGATGCCGTACCTGTCCAGGATCTTGAACAGACCCAGGTTAGCCATGACCGTGGTGACGACCTTGCCGCCATCCAACCGGCCGTTGTTTTTCAGATATCTGCCAACGCAGAAGATGGTCTTGTCGCCGTCGACGATGCTGCCATCAGAAGCGACGGCGATCAGCCGGTCAGCATCGCCGTCAAAGGCCATGCCGATGTCATAATGGCCGTTCTTTACGGCCGCGACCAGATTGTCGATATGGGTCGAACCGCAGTCGCGGTTGATGTTGAAACCGTTGGGCTGATTGGCCAGTACGGTAACGTTGGCGTTTAATCTCTTCAGCATCTTTTCAGCGGTCACGCTGGCAGAGCCGTTGGCGCAGTCAATGATGACGTCATAGCCGGAAAGATCGCTGGGGAACTGCTGCTGCAGATAATCCAGATAGACTTCCAGGCCCTGTTCATAGCGGTAAACCTGGCCGACGGCTTCGCCGGTCGCAAATTCCAGCTGCTGTTCGCCATAAATGTAGCTTTCCAGAGCCTCTTCCAGGCCGGCGTCGATCTTCATGCCTTCGCTGTTGATGACCTTGATGCCGTTATCGTAATAGGGGTTATGAGAGGCGGTGATCATGATGCCGCAGCTGAATTTCTGGCTGCGCACCAGATAGATCAGTTCCGGGGTCGAGCAGACGCCCAGCAGATAGCTGTTGGCTCCCAGAGCCGTAATGCCGGCCGACAGGGCGCTTTCAAACATGCCCCCGGAAAGCCGGGTGTCCCGGCCGATCAGGATCCGGCCTTCACGGAAGGTCTTACCCAGATACTGGCCAAGGCGGTATGCCATGTCAACGGTCAGATTCTCGTTGGCCCGGCCTCTGATGCCGTCAGTTCCAAAATGTGCTCTCATCTTACTGATCAACTCCTACTATTTCGACTTCGATGTATGTCTTGCCGCCGTAGATCTCGTACTTGACCAGGTTGTTGGTTCCGGAAACGATCAGCGGGGCCTGCTGCTGGCCGACGACAACGTTGGCCAGGTCAATGTTGATGGTAATGTCATTAGCGGTAACGGCATCCAGATTCTTCTGGGTACCGTAGATGACGACATCCATTTCCGCGTCTTCAGGATTGACGACCTTGAAGCGGAACTTGGTATCGTCGTAATTGATCCAGCTTACCCGGACATCGTTGACGGTCTTGCTGACCTGCTTGTCCACGGTGATCTCCATGTTGATCTTGGTAACGCTCATTGAATTGACGCCGCTGGGGATGTCAATGTTGGTGGCGAAGACATTGGAGGTATTGGTCAGCTGGGTAGCGTCGATGTTGACATAGACAGCATCGATCAGATTCAGGATCGGCTGCGGGGCGTACAGGGTAACTACCGAGTAGTCCAGGTCAATGGAATCGATGGCATAGCCTTCCATGATCTCACCGACCGGACGGACGATGATCGGTACTTCCTTGCTGACTTCGGTTACGGCAACGGTGGCATTGACCTTTTCAGGGATGATGTCACAGTTAACCAGGGAACCGTTATAGTCATAGGCAACCACGCGGGCTTCAGTGGTGAAGTCGGCGGTCTTGCCGCTGGTATCGATCAGAGCCTTGACAAAGGAGATTGAGGAAATGGTATCCTCAGATGCTCTGATCAAAACTTCCGTGGTATCAAAGACCGGTTCGGAAAGGGTATACTTGGAGGCCATCTGGTTGGTGTTGATGAACTCATAGGAAATATTGAACTTTGAGGTCATCTTCTTCTTGATGGTGACGTTGACGCTGGGGTTATTGAGAACATTTACCTCCAGCTGGGAATTGAAGTTGCTGGGAGTCAGCTTGATGGTATAGCTGCCTTCAGTCAGACCGGAGAGGTCGCAGATCAGGTTGGAATTGGTCTGGTTCTTCTGCAGGTTGATGTCGGTCATGTCACCGGTAACGATGACATCGGAGTATTCCGGCACGCCGGAAACTTCATACATTTCACTGTTATAGACGATGACGGTCGGAATGTTGTTCAGCACCGCCGACTGTCTTACTCCCAGAGCACTGGAAGAAGAATAGTTGACGCCGAAATACATTAATACCGCCAGGATCAGGGCAAACAGCTTGGAGATGCTGGGCGACATCAGAATCTTGTTGAGAAGACCGGAAATGCCGCGGGAAATGTAGACAAAGACGTTTTCAATGGTTGCGTAGGTGCGGGCCGCGTTGGGAGAAGTGGCGGCAATGCGCTGAGCGATCTCCAGTTTTTCGGAGGAATCGATCTTTTTCTTCTTATCCTTAGCCATGCTTACTTACCTCCCTCTTCCTTTTCGCTCTTGGCAGGCGCGGTGACGTTGGTCGTCTTGATGATGTTGATCACCGGCTTGGCCGGTTCCTTGGGAACGGCCACCTTCTTGACCGTAATGTTGTCATTCAGCTTGTCTTCGTTGACCGCGTTGGAGATGACGGTATCAACGATCTTGGCCGTCTTCCTGTCTTCCGGCTCGATGGCCTTGAAGTTCATGGTCTGGAAGTTCTTCATCTCATGGGTATTGACGTTTTCCAGTTCATCATCACCGGCATGTCCCTTGGTGCTGGCCGCGTAGTCGATCTCCTTGTCGTTGATGAAGGAGTCAACGGAAACGGACTGCTGGGAAGTCGGGACCACATAGCTGGCGGAACGCTGTTCCTTGTTGAGGATGACCTTCTCCAGATAATCGCGCAGTTTCTTTTCATTCATCTGCAGCAGTTTGCCTTCCTTGGCCAGAGCGACCCGGCCGGTCTCCTCGGAAACGACGATGGTAATGGCATCCGTCAGTTCGCTGATGCCGATGGCCGCGCGGTGGCGGGCACCGTAGCGGGACGGCAGGTCCATGGTCGTGGGCGGGAAATAAGCGGACGCGCAGGCCAGCTTGTCACCCTGAATGATGATGGCGCCGTCATGCAGCGGCGTAGTAGTCATGAATATTGAACAGATCAGTTCCGCGGAAACCAGGGAATTGATCTTGATGCCGGTATCGATGTACTGCGAAAGGGAATGACCCTGTTCAAGAGTGATCAGCGCGCCGGTCTTGCTGGCGGACAGCTGAGCGGTAGCGGTCATCAGTTCATCGATCAGCGATTCCTTCTCACTGCTGGTCAGGGTGGAGATGCGGGCAAAGGCATTGCTCTTGCCCAGTCTTTCCAGGATCAGTCTGATCTCCGGCTGGAAGATGACGATGATGGCGATGACGCCCCAGGAAACGACCGTCGAGGCCAGCTGGTTGACGGTCTTGAGACCCAGCAGATTGGAAATCGCCTGGATGATGATGACCAGTACCAGGCCCTGGAAGGTCTGAATCGTCTTCTGGTTACTCTTAACCACTTTCATGATGTAGTATAAAATGATCCAGACGACCACGATGTCCACGATTGCCTGAATATAATGGATTACTGATTCATAACTGAAGGAAAAATTCACTTATACCAACTCCCTTTCGTTTTATTATACCATAATAAAATTCGTCATAAAAATGCTCACCAAAGGTGACACGCCTGTATTTTAGCACACGAAAGTCGGTTATCTCAACGGCAGAACCAAAAAAAGCGTCACAGCCAGGGTGACGCTTTCCTTCAGTCTGTCAGTTTTCTTCCTTCAGAATCGGGTCAACGACCTCTTCAATGATCTTCAGCAAGGAGTCACAGGAATGATTGAATTTGTTCTGATCGACCTCATTGAGATGCAGTACCAGTACCTCCCGGATACCGGAACGGTTGACGACCGCCGGCACGCCGATGTAGAGGCCTTCACGGCCATAACAGCCATCCTGATAGACGCTTAAGGGTATCACGGCATTCTCATTATTCATGACCGCCTGAACCAGCCGGCATAATGCCATGCCGATGCCGTAGTAAGTTGCCTTCTTCTTTTCAATGATCTCATAGGCCGCATCGCGGACATTTTCATAAATCTCCAGAAGCACGCTCATGTCGATCTCCCGCTCTTCCAGCTCTTCCAGTAAGCTCTTCGAGCCGATGTAGCAGTGCGTCCAGGGAACAAAGGAGGAATCACCGTGCTCACCCATGATGTAGCTGTGCACATTGGAAGAATTAATCTGCAGGAAATCGCCTAAGGCGTAGCGCAGTCGGGCGGTATCCAGCATCGTACCTGAGCCGAATACTCTTTCCTTCGGTAAGCCGCTGGCCTTCCAGGCCACATAGGTCATTAAGTCACAGGGGTTGGAGGCAACGATGATGATGCCGTCAAAGCCTGAGGCCCTGATCTGCTGGCAGATGCTCTTCATGATCTTCGTATTGACCGCGGTCAGTTCCAGCCGGGTCTGCCCCGGTTTCTGGGCCGCACCGGCGGTAATGACGATCACGGAAGCATCCTTGCAGTCCTCATAGGTACCGGCATGGACGTTAATGTGGTTGCCGGTATAGGGCAGGGCATGCTGAAGATCCAGCGCTTCGCCCTCCGTCTTCTCTCTGACCACGTCAACCAGAACCAGTTCATCCAGGCACTTATGGCTGATCAGGGCATAGGCAAAGCTCATGCCTACGAAACCGGTTCCGACAAGTATTACTTTTCTGTTCTGAGTCATTTTAACTACCCCGCTCTTTCTACCTACATTATACAGGCATTCCGTCAGTTTTGTTGAAGAGAAGTGTTCATTAGTCATATAATAAAGCCATGGAAAACAATGTTATCAAGATAAATCTGGATGACAGGGAGATAACCCTGATCCCCACCGCTCACGTTTCCAAGCAGTCGGTGGAACTGGTCGAAAAGACCATTGATGAGATTCAGCCCGACAGCATCTGCATCGAGCTGGACCAGGACCGCTACAACTCCCTGACCGATCCGGACAAGTTCAAGAATACTGACATCGTCAGGATCATCAAGGAAAAGCGGGTGGCCATGCTGATGGTCAATCTGATTCTGGCCAACTACCAGAAGAAGATGGCCGCCAACCTCTCTTCCACTTCCGGCGCTGAGATGCTGATGGGCATCAATAAGGCCAAGGAACTCAATGCCCAGCTGGTGCTGGCTGATCGGCCGGTTCAGACCACCTTCAAGCGCATCTGGGCCAACATGGGCTTTAAGGACAAGATCCAGATGCTCAGCGCCATCATCTCCGCCATCTTCGATGACGAAGAGATCAGCGAAGAGGAACTGGCGAACCTCCAGCAGTCCGACATCCTTAACAGCGCCCTTCAGGAAGTATCCCAAAAGTTCCCCAAGGTCGCCGAAGTACTGGTGACGGAAAGGGACATGTATCTGGCCAGCAAGATCCGCCACGCCCCGGGTAAGAAGATCGTCGCCATCTTAGGCGCCGCTCATACCCTTAACGTACCCAAATACATCGAGCAGGAATACGACATCAGCCGCTTTGACGTTATACCGCCTAAGAAAACTTCCAGTAAACTCTTAGGCTGGCTGATCCCGGCCATCATCGTTACCCTGATCCTTTTGAGTTTCCACGTCAACGCCGACATCGGCCTGAAGCAGATCAAGACCTGGATCATCTTCAACGGCTCTCTGGCCGCCTTGGGCGCCCTGATCGGCGGCGGTCATCCCTTAAGCATTCTGGTCGCCTTCCTGGCCGCTCCGATAACCTCGCTCAATCCGCTGCTGGCAGCCGGCTGGTTTGCCGGGCTGACTGAAGCCTGGCTTCGCAAACCGACCGTTGAGGACTTTGAAAGACTCTCCGATGATACCGCAACCCTGAAAGGGTTCTGGAAGAACAAGGTCTCCCGTACTTTGCTGATCGTACTGCTCTCTTCCTTAGGCAGCAGCATCGGCACCTTCGTTTCCTCCCTTTCCATTTTCTCATCACTGATCAATAACCTTTAGATAAACGGATAAGAAAGAGGTAGTTCATGAAGAAACAGATTAATGATTACATCGACGCCCACAGCCAGCAGATCTACCAGCTCGGTGACGCCCTTTTCAATTGCCCGGAGCTGGGCTTCAAGGAATATAAGACCAAGGAGATCCTTCTGGACTATCTGAAAAGCCACGGCTTACAGGTCGACAAGACCTACGCCCGTACCGGTTTTTCCGTTAAGATCGGCTCCGGTAAGCCGCACATCGGCCTGATCGCCGAGATGGATGCCATCCCGACTCTGGGCCATCCTTACGCCAGTAAGACCGATAACGCCGCTCACGCCTGCGGCCATTCCACCCAGATGGCCATCGCCCTGAGCGCTTTGGACGCCCTCAATCAGAATCTGAAGGACATCCCCGGTACCGTTACCTTATACTTCACCCCGGCTGAGGAATTCACCGACATGAACTTCCGCCGCAAGCTGATCGCGGACGGCGAGATCCGCTATCCTTCCGGCAAGCAGGAGATGCTGGTCAACCATCTTCTTGATGATGAAGACCTGCTGATCCACCTGCATGCCTGCTCTCAAACGGATAAGTATCACTTCTCCGTCGGCTCCCAGCTGGCCGGGTTCATCTACAAGCGCATCACCTTCCGGGGCAAGGCCGCTCACGCTGCCATGGGGCCGGACAAGGGCCGTAACGCTCTCAACATGTGCGTGCTCTTTTTGGATGCCATCAACATGCTGCGCGAAACTTTCCGTGAGGAAGACTCGGTAAGACTGCACGGCATGATCGACAAGGGCGGCGATACCGTCAACTCCATTCCCTCGGAAGTCATTTATGAGTGCTATGTCCGCACCAGCAATTTCGATTTCCTGTTTGACCTTAATGAAAAGATTGATAATGCCGCCAGCCATTGCGCTCAGGCCCTGGGCGGCAGTGCCGAGATCGAAGATACCCCGGGCTATCTGCCCCTGATCCAGAGCGCCGAACTCAACGAGGCCCTTTACCCCAACCTGTTAGCCTTCTGTAAGGAAAGTGAGATCAAGCACGGTGAGATCTCGATGGCCGCGGGAGATGTCGGTGACATTTCTGCCTTCAAGCCGGTCATTCAGTATGGCTATTGCGGCTTTGGCGGCAACCTGCACGGCGCCGACATGTACATCAAGGATCGACACGAAGTCTACATCACCCAGGCCAAGGTAGTGGCCGATACCGTCTATGATCTGCTCACTGACCCGCAGAAAGTCCGCAAGGTCGTTGAAGGCTTTAAGCCGCGAATGAGCTTTGAACAGTACATTGCTTACCTGAACGGTAAGAGGAAAGGATAGACACATGAGCGAAATTACCATGCTGGATTACATCAGGGAGACCCCTGAAGTTGTCCTCAACAACATCAACAGAGCTGAAAAACTGACTGAAGAACTGGTTGACTTCTATCTGGATAACGGCTACAGCGGTCTGACCATCATCGCCTCCGGTTCTTCCGGAAATGGCTCCCTCTGCGCTTTGGAACTCTTGAGAAAGTGCTTCCCCAGCGTAAGGATCGTCAGTCCCTTTACCTTCATCTATCATGATGATCAGCTGGGTAACACCCTGCCGCTGGCCATTTCTCAGTCCGGCTGCTCAACCAATACCCTGGATGCCCTGCGTCACATCAAGGCCAAGGGACTTAAGGCGGTTGCTCTGGTCGGACGCGCTGACTGCGATGCCAGCAAGATTGCTGATCTGACCGTCAATTACGGCTGTGGCGAGGAAAAAGTGGGATTTGTCACCAAGGGCGTAACATCACTGGCTGCCTATCTGATGCTCTTTGGCTTAAGGATCGCCTTAAGCACCGGCAAGCTGAAATACCAGCAGTATCAGGATGCCCTGGAGGAAATGAGAAAGGCCATGAAACTGCAAAAGGAAGCGACCGACAAGACCATTGAATTCTTCAACCAGCACAGTGATGCCATTACCGGTGCCACTAAGATCTGGATCGTTGGCTCCGGGCCGGCTTTGGGCGTTGCCAGCGAAGCGGCCCTGAAACTCAGCGAGACCAGCTGTCTGCCCGCCATTGCCGCGGAGACTGAGGAATTCCTGCATGGACCGATCTATCCTTGTGATCCGGAAAGCCTGCTGATCTTCATTGACAATGCCGATCATCCCTCCTCACAGCGCATCATTGATTCAGCGAATGCAGCACGGACGATCACCGACCGTGTAATCCTTGTCAGCAATGATCCCAACAGCGCTGATGAGATCACCATCCGGCTGTCCGGCCAGACCAATTATCTCTACGGTCCGCTCTACAAGCTGGCAATCATCCAGACTCTGAGTTATCTGCGCACACTGGCAACCAACAATTTCCATCCTCATGAAAGACTGCTCCAGTTCCGTCGGGAAAACAAGGTAGCCACCAAGAGCCGCCAGAACCTCTATCTGGATCTCCAGAGCAAGGCTGAATAATAAGACACTAAGATGTCCGCCTCACATGGCGGACGTCTTTTTGATTAAGGAAAGTCAATTAATTGAAAATGCGGTATGCGCATATTATAATCCAGTCATGAAAACCATTCTTTTTGATCTGGACGGCACCCTGCTGCCGATGGTCCAGGACGAATTCGTCAATTACTATTACCGGCTTCTGATCAGAAAACTGGAGCCTTTTAACATTGATCCGGAGCTGTTCATCAAGGCTCTCAATGCCGGAGCCTATGCCATGGTGCTCAATGACGGCAGCCAGACAAATGCGGAGGCCTTCTGGATCGGCTACCTCAAGGTCATGAAGGTCAAGCATGAAGGAATTGAGGAAGCGATTCTGGACTTCTATGGCCATGAATTCAATCAGGCCATTGCCGCGACCCAGCCTTCTCCTCTGGCCAGGGAGATCATTGATCTCGGCCATCAGAAAGGCTGGCGCCTGATTCTGGCTACCAG
>JAEEHC010000056.1 GCA_016280635.1 Erysipelotrichaceae bacterium | reverse complement strand
TCGCCGTATATCCTAAGGGATCATCCGGAAGCTGGATCTCCAGATGAGATATCACGCTCTTATAGAGGCGGGGCTGCGCTTCTGGCTGGACATAGATGAATTTCTTGGGCTGATAGGTTCCGGCCTGCGAGTCTTCAATGCGGGCCGTAAAGGTTGAACCGTCATAAGTGGCTTTCTTACCGACAAGAATGGTCGTACATGGCATGGTGTGCTACCTCCGTTTTTCTTCATTATACTCCAAACCCCAGCCCTGTTTGCGGGCAAAAAGAAATCAGCGGTTACCCGCTGATTAGTATTCTTATTTTTTCTTTCCCGCCTTCCGAAAGACCGGAATGTAGAACAGGGCTACCAGAGAAGCCGCCAGTACGGTGATAACCGCCAGGTAAAGATACCAGTGCCAGATCTTGGTAAGGGCAATGTTGATGGGCGGGCGGTAGGTGAAGAACATGTTGGTGATGAAGTCAACGCTGACCAGCTGGCCATTGAGGTAAGTCGGGGAGGCCAGCAGGGAATTGACGTAGATCGACAGGAAAGCCATCAGCGCTACGATGGCCATGGTGGAAAGATAATGCTTCGGTCTGATGTCCACCTCGCCGCAGTTATAGATGTATAAACCCAGCACGATCAGCATCGTGTGATACAGGAAGAACTGATAGGCCATGGGATGGCTGAAGGCCTGGGCCGGGGTAATGGTGGTTGAAAAGATCGAAGGCATGGCCAGAGCCATGATGGCCCCCAAAACCGTGGTCGGATACATGAAGGCCAGCACGGAATCATGGAAGTCGCTCTTTTTGCTGAAGCGGGCGTAGAAGATGATCAGGATCTGGATCGAGCACAGATGCAGAGGCATGTGGTTTAATTCAAGGTAGGGGTAGATCTGGGAGCCGTCAGCGGACGGGACCATTTTTACCATGGAAAACACCTTGATTAATTCCGATAGTACACAGACAACGCAGCAGACGCTTAACACCTGTTTCAGGGTCGGCCTATTGCGGCACAGGTAAAGCGTGCAGGCGATGACGATGGCTACGCAGATGGCCAGCCAGATAAAGTGGTTTGTTGAAAACATAGATTATCTCCTTATGATCGGATGATCAGCATCTGCCTGAAGCAGACGTCCTTATTAATAATTTAGCATGACATTGGCCGTTGTGCACAGTGAATTTGCCGGATAAAATAAAATTGCAGAAATTGATTTCACTTACTGTTCACAGAAAAATGAAAGAATAGTACTGCATTAAGGGGATTTAACATGGATAAGAAACAGATATTTATGATTGCGGCCATCGCCTTCACCGTTGTAATGATTGTTTTGGAACTGCTGCGCCGCTCAAGGCAGAACAGGATAACCAATGAGCTGACCCGTTATATGCTGACCGGCGACTTTGAACGCTTTGACGCTCTGGCTGACGATCCGGCCACCGTCAAGGCCATCCACCCGTTCAACCTCGCCCACTCCAGGTTCAGCAGCTATCTGCTGCGCAATGATGCGCAGAAGATCACGGAGTCATTTGACGATCTGTCCCAGCGCCGGCTCAACAGCAATCAGAAGCTGGCAATCGCCCAGATGGGCTTCAGTTATTTCGTATCCCAATATGATCAGACGCGGAGCACCTGGTGCCGTGATGTCATCAGCAGCCTGAGCCGCGATGAAGCTGTCAAGGACAACACCGACATGCTCTACGAGATTCTGATTGAAAAGAAGGCGGACCGGCTGGATCAGCTGCTTGAGCGCAACGAGACGCTTCCGACCGCCCAGCGCTCCAGCAATGAATATCTGATATCCGAGATCTACGCCAATCTCGGTGATGAAAAGAACCGGAAGAAATACGAAAAAATGGCCAGCCGTGACCTGGAAGCCAGCCAGCGTCAGCTTAACCGCTGAGACGGAAAAACCAGTGAAAATCAAGCATAATTTCTGCGTGTTTGCGCGTTTAACTTAAAATATCTGCCATTTTTGCTGATAATTTGCGCTGATTAGCCACTAATATAGAAATGTATTATTGCGGATGTAAGGGGTTTCCCTTATTATTAATTCATGTAAAGCAGTCTAAATATCTGCGATTAGACTTAACTCATTTATAAGGAGGAATATAGAATGAGCATGAACGTAGTATTTGCCAGAGTTGATAACAGACTCATGCATGGCATTGTCATTACCCAGTACTTCCCGACCACCGGTGCCAAGAGAATCATGGTTGTTGATGACGATACTGCAAACAATCCCGCCCGTAAGGACATGATGAACCTGGCCAAGCCTAACGGCGTTGCTTCCAGCATCATTACCTTCGAAAAGGCCAAGGAAAACATTTTAGCCAACAAGTATGGCGATCAGACCATCTTCTTACTGGCCAAGTCACCGCGCACCATCGCTGAAATCGTCAAGCTCGGTGTCCCCATCAAGAAGCTGATCATCGGCTGCACAGACATGCTCAACGAAGGACATAAGCTTTCCGACCGGGCTTTCATCAATGATGATGAAGTTGAAGCCTGCAAGGAACTGCGTGATGCCGGCACCCAGATCGTTGTCCAGCACAACCCTGCCATTCCGCAGGTCGACATCTGGTCTGTCTTAAAGTAGTATCTAATTAAAATTTAGATATAGAAGAAAGGAGATTTACTCTATTATGTTTGGAATGAATATTCTGCAGGCTCTGCTGATCATTCTATTCGCTGTCTACAGAGCAGTCGACATGTATGGACCACAGACCTTCGTTCTCGGTTGGAGCAACGTTGGTGAAGGCTTCATCGTCGGTGCTATCCTGGGTAACCCGGCTGTAGGTATTGAGATTGGTGCTACTCTGTCACTGATGTCTCTCGGTGTTGTCGGTCTGGGCGGTGCTTCCGTACCGAACTTCCACATCACTACCTTCGTCGCAACAATCGTTGCCGTTCAGCTGAATGAACCCATCGCCACTGGTATGGCCGTTGGCTTACCGGTTGCCATGCTGTCCGTTTATCTTGACATCTTAATCAAGACCATTGGTACCGGCATCGCCGCCAGAGCTCAGCAGTACATTGAAAAGGGCGAATTCGACAAGGGTATTAAATTACCGTTAGTCATCGCCTTCATGAACTACTTCCAGTGGGCCTTACCGGTCGCCATCGTTATCTTTGCCGGCCAGGGTGTTGTTCAGGCTATCGTTAACATCATGCCCGATTGGCTGTACAACGGCTTAAATGTTGCCGGTAAGTTACTGCCTGTCACAGGTATGGCAATGTTAATCAACTACATGCCGATCGACAAGCATTGGCAGTATCTGCTGCTCGGCTTCGTACTGTATTCATATCTGAAGCTCAGCGTTCTGCCGATTGGTATGATCGGTCTCGTCTTCGCTCTGATCTACTACAAGAACGAAGTCAAGTTCAAGCAGCTGCAGGCCAGCGGTGTTTCTGTTGGAGGTGACATGGAAGATGAGTAAGCCAGTATATCAGTTAACCAACAAGGATATCAAGGAAGCCAATTTCCGTTTCTTATGGGTATCCATCGCATGCTTCAACTACGGCACCCAGCTCGGACCGAGCGTCGTCTGGGGCATTTCCAAGGCTTTAAGAAAGCTTTATCCTGAGGATGAAGACTACAAGGCCGCATTACTGAACCATTCAAAGTACTATAACTCACAGCCGTACATGGGCAGCTTGATCATCGGTGCTGCTCTGGGTATGGAACAGGAATTAGGTATTGAAGGCAAGGACGCCATTCAGGACTTCAAAGCTGGTCTGATGGGCCCGACTGCCGGTATCGGTGACTCCATTTTCTGGATCATGATGCCTGCCATCTTCACTCCTATTGCTGCTTCAATGGCTTATGACGGATCACTGGTAGGCTGGCTGATCGAATGTGTTTACTGGATCATCCTGCACTGCTTCCGTATGAGATTCTTCGGTTGGGGCTTCAAGATGGGTGGAAACTTCGTTTCCGTCATCAAGGATCAGCTGCCGTTAGTTACTGACGCTGTCGGTATCTTAGGCTTAACCGTTTTAGGTGCTCTGATCCCCTCAACAATCGGTATCACCTGCCCGGTCGTCCTGGACTTAGGCAATGACAACATCGTCAATATCCAGGGTCTGTTAGACACTCTGTTACCGAACTTCCTGGCAGTTCTGTCAACCTTCATTGCTGCCAAGTTATTAAGAGGAAGAAAGTTAACCATGACTCAGCTGGTTCTGGCTGTTCTGGCTATCTCCATCATCTTATCAGCATTAGGCGTTATTGCTTAATTAAAGGCTTATTTACAGGCAGGCTTTTACAGCCTGCCTGTGCTTTTTTTAAGGAGGACACTTATTATGAGATTAGTATTCGAAGAAATCATCATTAACCCGTTAAAACCCGTCATGCAGGGCGGCTATGTCCAGCGTGACCACCCCTATGAAACCATCCACGACGACATCAAGGCCGTCATCTACGTTCTGACTCTGGAAAGCGGAAAGATGGTCTGGGTGACTGTCGACTCCGTCGGTCTGGGCAGTCTTTTCCTCGATCGACTGACCAGGCAGTGCAGCGAGCGGGGCATTGAACTTAATGATGATAATTTCATAATTGGTGTCTCTCACGACCACAGCAGTGCCGACATGGGCATGCTGATTGGTGACACCGACAACTCTGACCCAGATTACCTTGATTATCTGGCCAGAATCCTGGCTGAAGCCATTGAACGCTGCTGGAAGACGGAAGGAATTGAAGTCTACCCCCGCTACAGCAGTCTGATCGTTGACGGCATCTATTCCAACCGCAACGATGCCAATAAGCTATCCGACAAGGTCGTTCACCTGATCGGTTTCTTTGATCAGGCGGATAAGATGCAGGCCCTGTTCTGTCAGCTGTCCTGTCACAATACCGTCCTGGGCCCCCGCAACTATGCCCTGACTTCCGAACTGTTCGGCGCCTTAAGAGACCGTCTGGGCAGCTACTTTGGCTGTCAGGTCTCCATGGCTAACGGCAACAGCGGCGACATGGGCAACCGCCAGTACCGTACCGGTCAGGATTACCCTGATCTGCAGCTGATGGCCGATAATCTGGCTGAGCAAATTGAAAGAAAGCACTCCAAATGGCAGTCCTTTGCCATGAACCATGTCAGCCGCCGCCACGTTTCCTACAGCGAAGACGTAACTTTCAATTCGCAGCAGTGGATCGACAAGATCAATGAATTCAATGAACGCCTGAAGCATACTGATGACCTGACCGAAAGAAAGGTCCTGTTATCCGGCATCGAGGGTTTCCGCTATAAGCAGTCTCTTGGTGACGGCACCCGGACCATTGAAATGCACGCCGATGTTTACGACTTCGATGAGCTGCAGATCATCTCAATACCCGGTGAGCTCGGCTCGATCCTGGGCTTGCGGGCCAAAGCTGCTTCCCCCAAGAAGTTCTGCATCTTATGGGGCTATACCGGAAACATGACTCTCGGTTACATGGTTGATGAAGAGGCCTATGAAATGGAATGTCAGGAAACAAATACCACTGTATATCCAAAAGGTATGCCGGAACGCTTCACTGATGCTATAATAAAGGTAATGAATAAAGGAGAATAACAATGAAAGGTATCTTATTATTAAGCCACGGAACTCTGTCAAAAGGCATGTATGAAACCACTCAGTGGTTCATGGGCGAAGACATTCCCCAGTATGACTATCTGTGCCTGGAAGCTGATGATTCCCCCGAAGCATTTGACGAAAAGATCAAGGCCAAACTCGAAAAAATCGACAGCGGCGAGGGTGTCATCCTGATCGTTGACCTGATGGGCGGTACCCCATTTAACCGCTCCGCCACCTTCATGGGTGAGAAGGTCGATGTCTTCACCGGTCTGAACCTGCCCCTGGTTCTTGAACTGTTAGGCAAGAGACTCTTTGATGAGTATGACATGGAAGCTCTTGAGCAGACCGGCAAGGACGGCGTTGTCTATGTCAACAAGCTGTTTGCCAACATGGCAGCCAGCAGCGACGACGAGTAATCTTACCGTCATAATTTAATATCAGAATAACTGCTGTCTTTTGCCAAGAGACAGCAGTTATTGAATGGGGAGGATGGGCAATGTTACAGCAATACGATTTTGAGGTCAACGGTCTGGAAGTACACGCGCAATACGACAGTGACGATGTTGACAAGGTCTTCAGGCCGCTGCTGGAAAAGATTCAGCAGATCCAGAAAGAAGCCGGAAAACGGATCTTCGTCTTTCTGGCGGCCCCACCGGGCAGCGGCAAGAGTACTCTGCTCGCCTTTCTTGAACATCTGGCTGATCAGATGGGCATTAACGACCTGCAGACGGTCGGCATGGATGGCTTTCATTATCACCAGAAGCATCTCAATGAAAACTACCTCTTTGAATCCGGCCGGATGATCCATTTGAAGGACATCAAGGGACAGAAGCAGACCTTTGACGTTGATCTGCTTTATCGCAAACTGCGTGATTCCCAAAACGGCGACTGCCTCTGGCCTGTTTACAGCCGGCAGATCCATGACCCGATCGACGATGCTCTGCTGATCAATAAGAACATTGTCTTACTGGAAGGCAACTATCTGTTATTAGGCGGCAAGTGGAAGCGGCTCAGAGAGTTCAGCTCGCTGAACATCCTGATCAGCTGCGACGCCTCCGTCGTCCGGCAGCGGCTCATTGACCGCAAGCTGAAGGCCGTGGAAACCCTCCAGCAGGCCATTGACTGGTATGAAAAGTCCGACAGCGTCAATGTTAAGGTTGTGCTGGAAGAAAGCGAAGACCCGGATATTCTGATCGATTATGACGGAACCCGCTATAACGTAAGATACGGGCTGTAGAAAAGAAAGGATAAGATAATGATTCATTCAACATTTACCATGCGTTCAGTAGCCCTGGACATGGACACCAAGGTCGACATTCTCTTGCCGGAAGACCGGCACAAGACCGAAGACCTCAGAGGCATCAAGTATCCGGTGCTCTATGTACTGCACGGCTACAAGAACGACAACAGCAGCTGGCTGCATCTCAGCAATCTCTTTCTGATGTGCAGAGATCTCAAGCTGATCGTCGTCATGCCTGCGGTCAACAACTCGATGTATACCGACGAGTACTATGGGCAGAATTACTACACCTGGATCACCGAAGAACTGCCGATGAAACTTAAGAATTATCTGCCGATCACTGATGATCCCGAGCAGACCTTTGTGATGGGGGAAAGCATGGGTGGCTACGGCACCCTCAAGTGTGCTCTTTCCAAGCCGGAAAACTACGGCAAGGCCGTCGTTCTCTCCGGAGCCAATATTCCGGCACTGGAAAACAACATCGCCGGGCGCCATTACTACGGGGTCTTTGGTCTGGAAGGGGTTCAAACCCTTAATGTTGCTCCGGACATCAACGTTCTGATCGATGAATTGGCAAAGTATCAGGGTCATAAGCCCAAGATCATGTTCTACTGCGGCACCGAAGACATGGTCTATGAAAACTGCCGGCAGATGGCTGAAAAGCTCAGGGAAACCTGTCCCGACGTCTTTGCCGGGGAGGAATACTGGCCGGGTGAACACAACTACTTCTTCTGGAATCAGGCCATTCCCAAGGCTTTGAAGTTCTTCGGCTTTGAAGTCCGCCAGGACAGCGTAATCTGATCCAATTATCATAAGATAAAGAAAGAGGCAGTTCTCTGTAAGGACTGCCTCTTTAATCATGATGGGATAATGCTACTTTACGATTTCAAAGTAGTAGCCGCACTCAAAGCTTTCTCCGGGCGGCAGCAGGTTGTTGTCAACATCGTCGCGGAAGGTCCGGCCCTGCTTCAGTGAAGAAACCGGTTTCCAGGGTTCGATGCAGATGAAGGGAGTATCGGGGCTCTTCTTCCAGAAACCAAGCGTCTCATAGCCTTCCAGAGAAACTCTGATGGTGTGTTCACCATCAGTAAGCTGGCACCAGCGGCTTTTGATCTGACCGTTCTCATAGAAATAGGAACCATCTATCAGATTGTCAAACAGCGTAAACGACTGAGAGCTGCCTAAAAGCGGCTTTTCACTGTGGCGGAGGTCTTCCGGTTGTTCGAATTCGATGCGGTAGTCTTCATAGCGCTTATCACTGGTAAACGGACAGTTGAAGGCCGGATGGAAGCCGATGTTGAAGGGCAGATCGCGCTGGTCGCGGTTAATGATCTGATAACTGATCAGAATTCGATATCCTTCCAGTTGATACCTGACCTTTAGGGTGAAATGGAAGGGATAGACGGCCCAGCTTTCCTCGTCGTCATTGAGTTCGAGTTCACAGCTGTCCTTCTGGGCACTGACAAAGCTGAAACGCGCCCGGCGAGCAAAACCGTGCTGGCCCAGTTCGATGGTCCGACCATCGATCTCGTACTTACCGTCTCTCAGCTTGCTGAAGTAGGGGAAAAGGATGGGATTGCAGTTGTACCAATATGCCGGATCGCGGCACCAGATCATCTCGATGCCATTATCCCGGCGCTTGAAACTGATGACTTCAGCGGCCTGGTCAGATACGACCGCTTCCACAAATTCGTTTTCCAGTCTGACGGTTTTTTCCTTATTCATGTTCATTCTCCTTTTCCAGCTGCTCCTTCAGCGGGTCTCTGATAAAGTACACTTCCGAAACCTGGGAAGTTACCATGACGCTCTCCTGATGGAAGAAGGCGCACAGATCCTGAGCGATCTCCTGAATGGTCTCCTTAGGAACATCGATGATGGTCAGAACCAGTGTGTTCTCTTCTACATAACTGCCGTCATCATGAAAGTATCCGCCATTGACCTGATACACCGAAAAGGCGACGTGATAGTTCTGACACACGATCTTGAGGATGTCAATGTACTTTTCGGTTTCATGGATCTGCTCGTGCGTTATCGAATCGTTCAGACCGATGTAAATGGTTGACTGGCTTACTTCATTCATGATGGCACTTCCTGTTTATGATCAATCAGCTTTTTGGCTGTCCGGTCAGACTACAGATAACTGACCGTTTCCGCCAGCGGCTTACGTTTTTCGTGGTTAGCCAGCGGGCCGGCACCTTCAGCGCCATAGCCCAGGTCCATCACCATCAGGACCTCCTCATTCTCCGGCAAGCCCAGCAGTTCAGCCAGATGGCGGGGATTGAGATAGTTGATCCAGCAGCTGTCAACGCCCTCATCGGCGGCTGCTAAGATCATGTGAGTAGCGACGATGGTGGCATCCTCAACCCCGGAATCACGCTCATCACCCGGATAGGTGAAGACATTATCGCGGTCAAAGGCCACGACCAGAACGGTCGGGGCGCCATAGCGGCAGGGTGTAGCCTCATCGATCTTTGCCAGCATTTCCGCTGACTGAACGACATAGATATGCTGCTCCTGAAGGTTCCTGGCGGTGGGGGCCAGACGGCCGGCTTCCAGAATGGCGGTCAGCTTTTCTTTTTCGACCTGACGGTCACTGTACTTCTTGCATGAATAGCGGTTTCTGATTACATCCTTGAATTCCATATCCTGGTGCCCTTTCTACTTACGGATGAACTTCTCATCATCCTTATTATCTTCAATGGGGTGATATCTCTCCACCCTCATGTGCAGGTCATATTTCTCTCTTAAGCTGGCAATCTTAGCCATCATGGCGGTAGCGTGGTGATGGTCCAGAGCCAGCTGATTCTGCCAGCTGTCAATCAACAGTACCGATTGCGGATCACTAACGGGAAGGAAATAATCATAACGCAGATTTCCTTCTTCCGCCCGGATTGCTGCGGCTAAGCCGCTTTCTTCCATTTCCCGGGCAAAGTCACGGGCAGCGCTGCCCTGACCGGTGTAGTAGATGTTGATGGTTACCGGCTGTTGGTCTGCCAGCCACTGCTGTTTAGTCAGCAGGTTGGCATAGCCGCGCCTTTTTTCCTGCAGCTGGCTGACGTTTACATCATCACTGACCCACTGGAAGCGGAAGCCCAGCTTTTCCTGAACCCGCCGGCTCTTGTCATTGCCTTCATAATAACCGCACCAGACTCTCTTCAGGTTAAGATCCTCAAAGGCATGCCTCAGCATTTCCCGTCCGGCTTCCGGAACGATTCCCTGGCCCCAGTACGGTACTGCCAGCCAGTAGCCCAGTTCACATTCATCTTCACCATGAGCCAGATCACTGTTGAAATTCAGGCTGATCGAACCGATCGGTTTTCCGGTTTCCTTCAGAACGATGGCATAATCCTGCGGCCCACTCAAAAACTTTTCAATTACCAGCCGGCTTTCTTCGCTGCTGCGATGAGCCGGCCAGCCGGCCGGATCACCCACCCGGGGATCGCAGGCCCAGCGGTAAAGTTCCTCGGCGTCATCCAAACGCCAGTTTCTCAATGTCAGTCTTGCGGTTTGAAGTTCCATTCTTTTACCCCTTTTACTTATGCTCTTTGAGCATATCGATGATCTCCCGGACATATTCAAGCGGCTTGTTGAGTGAATACTCGCCATGCTTCAGCCCCGGTTTGATCTCCAACTGGCTGTTGGGCAGCCGGTCGTTAAGCAGCTTACCGCTTTCCAGCATCTGTCTGGTTTCTCTTTCGCCGACAATGATGTGCACCCGGCTCAGACAGGCTGACAGCTGGGGTTTTACGGCATAGTCGACCGAAGCCTTCAGGAAGGCTATCATGTTATCCTTGCTGATGCGGACGCTGTCGCGGTAATAATCATCAAAATAACTCTCATCCATACCCAGATAATTGAACTGCAGCCGGGCAAACCATTTTCTGCGGATCAGCCCATAGCTGGGGGAAATTGATGGTGTGACCAGCGCTTTGGTCATTTTGGAAGGCATGACGGAGGCGCTCTCGATGATGGCATAACGGCAGATGTCGGCTCGCTGGCTCAGCATCTCGGTCAGGATCTGCCCGCCCAGGGAGAGTCCGCCGATCAATAAGACATGGCCATTGAAGACCGTATCGATGTAATAGATCAGCCTGGCAGCATTATCCTCAATGGAACTGAAGTCATCATCGCTGCCCCCGTGGCCGTCCAGAATTGGCATCACCACATGAAAGCGATGGCTCAGGATCTCGGCTTCCTTACGGTAGTTCCACCAGGAAAGCCCGCCGCCATGCAGCAGCATGATCACATCTCTGTTCTGTTTTCCGCTCTCGATCATTTTCATAGGCTGTTTGTCATCCTTTCCGGACTGCTTGTGATTGTTTACTATATTATACCCTTTTAGTGATGATTATGGGCCGATCAGATTCCTTCCAGAACCAGATCCAGCACATGCACGCCCTTATTGCCTCCATCATTAATGCCCTTAAGACAGCCGGTACAGTAGCAGGCTACTTCTTCCGTGGGGTAGCGCAGGCTGTTTTCCTTCATCAGTCTTATCTGCTCTTCCTCACTGCAGGGAGTAAAGATGGCCTTTTCCACCAGGGCCTTGGGAGCCAGTTTTTCATAACGGGGAGAAGGAATCTGATACAGCGTCCGCCCGCAGAAATCCGTCTTTTCAAAGTTCTGCTTGATTTCCAAAACGGTGATGTTCATACGCTTTAGCACCTGTCGGATGCTTTCCATGTAGGCCCGGTTTTCCCGCATCCGCCAGCAGTCCTGCACCGTCAGTCTGCGGCCGTCATAATCCGGCCAGGGAAAATCGTCCTGGCGCAGCAGGTATTCATAAATGCTCAGCATTTCCTTTTTCCGCGCTGATTCGTTAAGGATCAGCCCGCAGGTCGGACACTGATAGATGATGGTATCATCTTCATCCGGTATCAGACAGTCACTACTGCAGCAGCCTGACAGTTCGACCCCATGAGCCTTCAGATAACGAAACAGTCTTTCCGTACCTTCCGGATTATGAGCCAGATACTTACAGCCGCGATAATAGTATTGTGTCATTTCTTACCCCCTGTTTAACTAAGCTAATCACTTTATCTTCTTTACCGAATCAGCCAATGCGGCCAGATATTCGGCCAGACGCTGAGCGCTGCCGAAGCGGCGATAGCGCCGCTGGGACTGAGCGATCCGGCGCCATAAGGCGGCATCATCAACCAGCAGTTCATTGATCAGTCCGCCAAGTTCCTTCGGCCGCTGGCAGATCAGTCCCAGATCATGCTGACGGATCAACTGCCAGTTTCCTCTTTCCTGCTCCAGAAGCGGTCCGGTGATGATGAGCGGAATGTTCATCATCACGGCTTCATAAAGCGTATTGGGGCTGCCCCGGCAGATCATCAGATCACTGTCCAGCAATAGTTTTTCCATTTCCTCGACAAAGCCGCAGATCCGTACCCGC
>JAEEHC010000055.1 GCA_016280635.1 Erysipelotrichaceae bacterium | reverse complement strand
CAGGATCCTTAACAGGGTGGTCTTGCCGCAGCCGGAAGGTCCCAGCAGGGTGACAAACTCGTTTTCATAAATGTCCAGGTTGATGCCCTTCAGGACGACCTGGCCGTCAAATGACTTGACGATGTTGCGGAATTCAATAAGTTTCTTCATTCTAGGTTCCTCTTTTCCTCTGATCTTATAAGACGGGTGGGGTGGAGATCCACAGCACCTGCGCGTCGCTGCCGTTGCGGTTGGCCAGACAGTGACGGTAGTCACCGCTGATGTAGAAGGTCTCACCCTTGCGGACCGTGTAGCTGGTCTCCAGGGTCAGGTTTTCCAGTTCGATCTTGCCCTGCAGCACATAGCCCAGTTCCTCACCCTCATGCGGTTCAATGATCTGGGTACGGCCCTGGGGCCGGATCTGCAGAAGCAGGGGTTCCATCATGTTGCGCTGGGAGTTGGGGATGATGTAGGTAATGGTCAGTTCTTCACTTTCATCGACAAAGCTGTCCTGAGGGGTGAAGACGACCTGTTGCTGGCTGTCCTCCTTGAAGAAGTCCGCCAGTGATACGCCCAGCACTTCCACGATGTCTTCCAAGGTGGCGATGGACGGGGTGGACAGGTTTCTTTCCAGCTGGGAAAGGAAACCCTTGGTGAGTTCGGTCCGGCTGGCCAGTTCTTCCAGGGTCAGGCCGTTTTTCTGACGCAGCTGTCTTACTCTCTTGCCGATATCCATTTGTCTGCCTCCCTTCTTCTGTTTTGTATTACTTAACAAAAAGTTAAATACTGCAACAAGAACATTATACATCCTTTTCCCCGCGGTTCAATACTTTCCGGTAATTTTACTAAAAAATTTTTTTAGCATTACCAAACTCGCCGCCGCAAAGAAAAGCCACGCCTTTTCGCGTGACTTTCCGGTATTTTCCTGTTTCAGTTATTATTGCCACCGATGTGGACGGTTGCCCCGGAATTGTTGGCGATATCCTTGTCGTACTGATTGATGGCCAGTACGACCAGCAGCACCAGCGCTTCCTCGCTCTCATCAATGATGTTGACGCAGTAGTGTCTGGTTAGATGGAACAGTTCCTGACTGATCTCGCAGATCAGATTGTCATACGGCCCGTAGATCCGGTAATCCAGAGCCAGCCAGTCGCCTTCCACCCGCCAACCCAGCTGGGCCAGACTCAGCTTTGGTTTGAAGAAGGTAAACTCCTGGTCAATGGTGCAGACCAGTCTGTCCTGCAGAAAAATGTCATACTGGTGCAGAAGGAAGGTAAAGTTCTTCTTGACGTGGCCGACCTTCTCGCCCTGGCGGTAGAGGTTGATCTGCGGCAGCCATAAGGTGACATTCTCGTAGCTGTAGGCTTCCCGGCCGCTTTCATCATACAGTTGCCCGTCAGCGTACAGAAAGCGGAAGTTTTCCTTGAAATAGTACTTCATGCTTTGTCCTTACCGGTGGACCGGAGTCCACCTGAACTTACTTTTTTATTGCTGGACCGGTTCTTCTACCGGGGTTTCAGCCTGCGGCTGCTCAAAGACGATCTTGACCTTGTAGGACTGGGTGATGCTGTCGATGGCGGCTTCATAGAAATCACGCAGCGCGTAGCGGCCATAGTCTTCCGCCTTCTTGAGGATGGCGGGATCATTGGCCTTTTCCTCCAGCTTGGTGATGGCTTCAGCCTCGATGGCACTGGAATCCTGCAGGGTCATCTTGATGTCACCAAAGGCCAGAAGACCCTTTTCGGTATCACCGAAGACGGTGTTGGCCGGATTGAAGATGACGGTGTGCAGTTGTGGATAGGGAACGGTAACGGTAATGGTATGGTTAGGAGCATCAACCTCGATCTTGTCGGCCGTGATCTTGGACAGGTCAATGGTGTACTGCGCCGTACCGTTATAAACAACCGACTGGTTCTTGGAGAAGATGCCCAGCTTGAACAGCCCGGCCTGGGTGATCACGGAAGGAACCGACAGTTCCTGCTCATCAACGATCAGCAGAGCCTGCCGCTGGGAGGAGCCAACGACAACATCGGCGAAGTCGACGGCTGTATAGCCTAGAATGCCGTTATTGTTGACGGTCAGGTCATAGCCTTCCACCGACTTGAGAATGGCGGTATCGCGCTTATACTGGCGGTACCAGTTAAAGCCGCCTAATACCAGACCGATGATCAATACCACCGATACGAAGTCCTTGAAGATGTTGTACTTGCGGCCGAAGGAATACTTGGGGAATTCCTTCCTCATCTGTTCGACGACCTGATCGGAAACGGCCTTGACCATTTCATCATTTACTTTCTTGTTTTCAGTCATGTTTTTGCACTCCTTTCTGCCAGTTCAGACGCTTAAAGGCGTTTTCAAAAAGATACAGTACTATCATACAGTGCAATTATGTGAATTTTATGGTCATTATGACAAAAGAAAACCTTGCGCATTACTCCCTTATCAGTTTTCCTTCCCGCAGGCAATATGTTACGCCTTCTTCCGGGAAGAACTGATCGCTATTTACCGGGTTAAGGTTTTCCGGGCACTTGGAGTGCACGGCTACCACTGTTTTGGCGTTGATCTTTTCCACCAGCCAGGCCAGATGGTTGGGATAGGCATGGGAGAAGGAATAGAGATTGATGAAGGAGCGGAATGACCAGTTCAGTTTGGCGATCATGTTCTTCATGATGCCATATTCCTTTATGCCCTCCACCAGCGGTTCGCCCAGAAGGTGATAGTACTTTCCCTCAATTCCGTCAAAGTCGATCAGGGAGAGGATGTTGCGGTAGCTGCTCTGCAGCAGGTATTTCTCCGGATGGCGTTGAATCTGATCAGCGGAAACGCTCGGGCACTTATCCTTCAGCAGCTGATAATAAACAGGCTGCTCATCATTATCCGGATAAATGACCGCACTGGCCACTCCCCGGCACTTAAGCAGGATGTAGGCAAACAGAGGTTCATAGACCGTGGTACGGCCCAGTCTTTCGCCCAGCTCGATCATCTCCTGCAGCATCTGCACGTCACGGGGATAGGGATTGAAAACTCCCAGACCAAGGAAGTCCTTCAGCTGACCGGCAATTTCCTCATATATACCCGGCACGCTAACGCAGCCCGGCAGCAGATCTCTGGAAGGCTGGCGGTAAAGGGAAAGAAGCTTTTCATCCGGCGCAAATTCCGAGGCGGAAGTGGTTGTCGAATCGACGATCAGCAGATCAATGTGATGGCTGGATAACTCTTCAATCTCCTTAAAGGCCTTCTCACTCGCACTGCCGTGGAAGCGGATGTCCCCGCTATAAAGGATTGTGGAATCCGGCGTCTCGATCAGAAAACTGCTGGAACCCGGACAGGGGTGATCGGAGAAGAAAGGCGTCAGCCTGATCTGACCAACGGAGACGGTTTCATGATAGCGGAAGGGAGAATAGTCGCGGTAGTGCTTTTCCTCGCCGGCTTCTTCCAGAGCCAGCTGAAGTCTCAGCCCGTCTTCATGGATGTAGACCGGCACATCGGGATGGACCTTGTCGATCTCACTCATATGGTCCAGGTGCAGATGGCAGATGAAGATTGCGGTATTGTAAGGTGAATCTTCATAAGGCTCCAGATCAAGATCCTGAAGATTCTCTCTGGCAAAGACGTAAGGGACTTCGGGTATCCGCCCCAGCAAAACGGCATCCTTTACCCGGTTGGCCTTCCGGCTGCGTACCACCCCGTCATAAACCTGCGCCAGCGGGGTAAAGGGGGCACCGAAATCAAAGATGATGCGATCACTACCATAGGTAACGGAAATGACGATGCCCATGCCGTGGCATCCCCGGTAAAACTTAACCAGTGTCTCAGACATTTTCCACCACCTCTAGCGTATTCTTCTCGTCATCATATACATACCGTTCTCTTAATGAAGCGTAGTAATAAGGACACTTAAGCTGTCTGATCAGACCCTTACGGTTGGAACTGTGGGCCGGTACGACCAGCTTGGCGTTAACCATGTCAATGTAGGCCAGGATCTGACACTTCTCCGCGTGCGGGGAGAAATAGCTGTTTTCTCCCTGATAGGCCCGGACATACTTCATGCCACAGAGATCAACGATCCGCTTCATGTTGAAATAGCGGGGATCAAATTCCCCTAAGGGTGTACCGGAATAATGCAGATACATGGCATTCATGCCCCGGTAATCCAGCAGTTCCAGCAGGTTGGGATAACTGTTCTGAACCAGATAATGGGCGGGGTCAGCCAGGATCTCGCTCTTGGTCATGAGGCTGTTTTCCGCCAGAATTTCCCGGTAATAATCCGGCTCGTCTTCCCTGTCCGGCAGCATCACCGTCACCGGCTTATTGAAGAAACGGTTGATGATGTGGGCGCTTTCCGGCTCATAGACCAGTTGACGTCCGCTCTTTCGGGCATATTGCTCAAAGGCCATGACATCGCTCATTTCCCGCTCATAGTAATTAAAGATGACCAGGCCGTCATGCTCCTTGATCCGCTTAAGGGTCAGTTCATCAAATTCCTGACGGTTCATCATGCCTTTTACCGGCCAGAAGGCCGATTCAATCTTTTCCTTTTCATCATCGGATGGGAAGAAGCGGGTTCCCTCGCAGACCAGGATGTCTACTTTCTTTTCTCTGAGAAATTCGGTTTCTCTCAGGATGTTGTCACCATATTTGCCATAGACAAAGACGTCACCGGTATGATGGATCTTCAGATCCGGCGTCTCGATGTAAAAGGAATAATCCTGATAGGAATCATCGTTAAGAATGAACTTCCTTACCGAAATGTCACCAACAGTTGTAACTTCCGGAATGTCCTGATAATTCATGCCTCTGATGCTTTCAACGCCCTGTTCAACTTCTTCCAGGGCAGCCTCGATCCTTTGGGCTGAGGCCGACAGATAGACCGGAACCAGCGGTGAGATCATGCCCATCATCCGCATGTGGTCCAGATGCAGATGGGTAATGAAGAAGGCCTGAGGGCCCTCATGCCAGTCTTCCGCCGCCATCAATTCGGGATAAGCGGTGATGTCCTGACGGCGGTAGATACCGTCGATCATCGGGATCTCATTGACCCAGAGATAGTCGTTAATGAAATTGCGGCGCTTACTGACCGAACCGTCAAACATGTCAAAGGCTGGGTTATAGGCCGTTCCGGCCTCAAAGAAGGCCCGGCTGTTGCCGTAACGGACTTCCATGATGACACCGCCGATGCTGTCAAGACCGCTGTAGAACACAATAGATGTCTTACTCTTCATGTCATTTTCCATTCTTTCTGCCTTCAGTATAACACTCCCGTCTTTACCTCAAAAGACCCGCGGCTTTCACCGCGGGTCCGTAATTCAGGTTGTTCTAGATCTTCATTGCCGCTTCATAGGCGCCCCAGATTACCGTCCGCAGGTTGCCAACCTTCTGGCAGTCGCCTACCAGATAGGCCTCCTTGCGCCCCTGGGCACTAAGCGGGGTGGGCAGATAGCCGACCGCGCCGATGACGGAATCAACGGCGATTTCCACTTCCTGACCGTCCTTATCCGTGCAGATGATCTTGCCATCCTGTACCTCTTTAAGGGTGGTCTGCAGATATACCGGCACCTCTTTCCAGGCAAAGTACTCTCTCAGATAGGAGGAGTTAGCTAGACAGACACCTTTCTGGGCCACCAGGTCATCCTTCATCTCCACGATGACCGGTTGCCTGCCCTGCAGATACAGTTCGTAGGCGATCTCGCAGCCGGTCAGACCGCCGCCGATAACCGCAACCCGCTGTCCGACCTCTTTGATTCCATTCAGATAGTCGCAGGCTTCGATCATCTTTTCATGTCCTTTGACATTTCTCAGGATGATCGGAGCTGAACCGGTGGCGATGATCAGGGGAACATCAGGCAGTTCCTCTACTGAGCGGATCTCATGATTGTAGTGGACCTCCACTTTCAGATCTTCCATCTGTTTCCGGTACCAGGCCAACAGATCGCGCAGCTTGCCCTTATAGGATTCGGCAGAGGCGGGTATGAAGGTACCGCCCAGCTGACCGCTCTTTTCATAGATCACCGGTTCGTGGCCGCGCAGTTTCAGCACCCGGGCTGCCTCCATGCCGCCGATGCCCCCGCCGATAATGGCGACTTTGCGGGGCTTCTTGGCCGGTTCTATGTGGTGCTTGTTCCACTGCATGGTTTCGGCGTTGACGGCGCAGCGGGACAGATTCAGGCTGTCGCTGAGATCCTGATCATTGGGTACGCCTTTGTAGTGAGCCATGTTGAAGCAGCCGTTATGGCAGAGAATGCAGGGGCGGATGTCTTCGGGGCGGCCTTCCATCAGCTTGGTGACCCATTGCTGGTCAGCCAGGAAGTTACGGGCAAATCCGGCTCCGTCGATCCGACCCTGAGCGATCGCCTCGGCCGCGGTAAGCGGGTCCAGACGGCCGGCACAGACCACCGGAATGTCTACCTGCGCTCTTAAGGCTTCGACATCGGGAAGGTTGCAGTTTTCCGGCATGTAGATCGGCGGATGCGCCCAATACCAGGCATCATAGGTGCCGTTATCGCAATTGAGCATGTCATAGCCGGCTTCTTTCAGGTATTTTGCCGCTCGGACTGATTCTTCAAAATCCCTTCCGACCTCTTCATATTCTTCCTGCGGCAAGGCCCCGCGGCGGAAGCCCTTGGTCTTGGAGACTACTGAATAGCGCAGGGAGACCGGGAAGTCCGGACCGCACTCCTTCTTGATGGCCTGGACGATCTCCACCGGGAAGCGGTAGCGGTTTTCAAAACTGCCGCCGTATTCATCGGTGCGGTGGTTGACGTATTTCAGGGTAAACTGGTCAAGCAGATAACCTTCATGCACGGCATGGATCTCCACACCGTCCACTCCGGCTTCCTGCAGCAGTTTTGAGCACTTGGCAAAGGAGTCAATGTACTGCTGGATCTCTTCCCTGGTCATCTGGCGGGAAGGAACCTTGTCGCTCCAGCGGTTTGGCGAAGGTGAGGCACTGGCCGTGATCTTATCAAGGTCCATGAAGGGCTTGGACAATACCCTCAAGGCTTTATTGGTATAGAGCTTCTCCATCATTTCCGAAATGGTAAAGGAACGGCCGAAACCGGCAGTCAGCTGAACGAACAGCTTGGCCCCGGTAGCATGCAGCTGGGGCAGCCATTTCTTCAGGTCCTGATACATCTTCTTATTGGTATGCAGCCACTGTCCCAGCATCGGGTTATAGACCGGCTGACAGCCCGGAAGTACCAGGCCGGCATTGTTTTTGGCGACTTCGAGGATGAAGCGGGCACCCACCTTGTCAAAGTGCAGCGGCTCCATCCAGCCAAACAGGTCCGTACCGCCCATTGAGGTCAGCACAATGCGGTTTTTGATCTCCAGGTTGCCGATCTTCCAGGGTGTAAACAGCGGTTCAAGCTTCTTATCCATGATTATCTCCTTCAACTGTGACCGTTCCGTCTTCACTGACCTGAATGCGGTCACCTTCCTTTACATATTCCAGGAATTCCTCGCCCAGATCGTCTACGCAGACGATCGGATGATCCGACCAGTTATAGGTCAGCACTGCTCCGGCCACCGCCAGGGTATCAGCCCGCTTGCTGAAGAGCATGCAGCTGGGGCCAACGCCCATCGAGGCAGCGCAGTACAGTACCATGCCGCCGGTGGTCGAGCCAATGGTCTCCGGCAGGCAGAGCGCCTTGCCGGGCATCAGTTTCTTATAGAGTTCCGGATTGTTATGGTCCTGGATCTCTCCCTTTTTATTAAGGAAAGAGCCAGCCGTCTTAAGCGAAGCCAGAGTATTGAAACCGGTATGGGTAACCAGGGCCTGCGCCTGGACATTTCCCGGGACTACGACCCGGCCCTTGAATGTTCTAGCCATTGATGTCACCTCCCGTAACGATCTCCACCAGTTCCTTTTCACTGTAGAATCTGGCCTTTGAGTAATAACGTAGCTTATTCGAGCAGGTAATGATCCTGGTCTTGTCAGTCAGCGGGTTGGACGTATAGGACAGCGGACATAAGCCGCTGACCGTTACGCCGATCTCCTTCAGTCTGGCTGCCTTTTCCGGGCAGTCCTTTTCAAAGCGGCTGCGGACATCCGGAGCGGCGCAGAATATTACCGGTATGGTGACCTTTTCATGACTGTTGCGCTTCAGCCCCTCATCAAGTCTGTCCGTCCAGTCGCACAGCTGAGCAAGGGAGAAATGCGGACAACCGGCAAAGGCCATCTGCGGTTCGCCCTCTGAAGTCCAGGCAACCGGATAGGAAGCCTTGACCCGGGCAATCTCCGCGTCATCGATCACAAAGGTCCTGGCGTTCTCTTTGATCAGTTTTTCACCCAGATCCCGGGCTTCCGGGGTGATGTTTTCCACGTGGTAGAGACCGACCGAGCCGTTGGATGCACTGGCAGCACCCATGTCCTTCAGGTAGTCCTTGACTCTCTGCGTCAGTTCCGTGCCCAGATAACTGTCCAGTCCCCTGATGTAGGGAACATCTTCAATGCACTTGAAGCCGATGGCACTTCCCAATAACTGAGGCTCCGGCAGTTCCTTGCATTTTACCTCAATGATCCAGTCGGCCTTACGTCCTTCATCAGTCAGCAGGCCGAATTCCGGCACATAGCCCAAAATGTTGGACATCAGTTCCAGAATGCCGGAGTTGCGGTTGCAGCGGGCGCCCAGTACCGAGTTGGCATAGGAGACGGCGGAAGACTCCGCCCAGCCCAGAATGTCACCCCGCTGGGGAATGTTTCCCACTTCATCCATGTAGGAGGTGCAGGTGTAGGCATTGTCATCCTTGATGCCCATGCGCTTCCACTGCTTCTCCATGCGTTTCTGGTTGGAGAAGATCAGCTTGAACATCGCCTTGCTGGCAAAGCTGATGGGTACATGATCTTCAATGCCCCGCGGGTCAGTGGTAAAGCTCTGCCGGGGCAGGGCTCCGCCGTCAATCAGTTTCTCCATCAAATCAAAGACCGGTTTCCAGGTCAGTGATCCGGTGCCGATGACCGCATGTCCCATCGTGCCGGTGATCTTCACCATTCTTTCCGCCCCGAAGGCTTCTCCATACATTATCAGGGTATTCAGGACTTTCTGCATGGCTTCGCCCTGCTCTCCCCTTTGAACAGCCTTTAATTCTTCGTTCAGAATCATAGTTATCCCCCTTTCTTAGGTTTACAGGCTATATTATTGGTATTCTTCTTCATTATTATTTTAGCACATGTGATTTTCTTCACACACTCATTTGCCTTTGCGGATGCCGATTGGAAAGATTTCCACCCTGCCAATTTCTCCTGAGATTATGCGGCAGCTGCCGCCGTAATGTGGTAAACTCTTTAGGGGGAATCAACCATGAACGATATCTTAAAGGAAGAATTGATATATGAAGGCCGCGTCTGCAGGCTGACCCATGACACCGTCACCTTTGATGACGGCAGCATCGGCTACCGCGATGTCCTGCATCTTAACGGTGCCGTAGCCATTCTGGCTTTCAAGGATGCTGACCACATCATGCTGGTGCAGCAGTACCGCCACGCCATTGAGCAGCAGATCCTGGAACTGCCGGCCGGCATGCTGGAAAAGGGCGAAGACCCTCTGGAAGCCGCCAAACGGGAACTGGAAGAAGAGACCGGCTACAGGGCCGGAAAGATGACCTTCCTGGCTTCCTTCTTTACCTCTCCGGGCGTGGTCAAGGAGACCATTCATCTCTACCTGGCTACTGATCTGACCTTTGTCGGCCAGCATCTGGATGATGATGAGTACCTCAGCGTCAGGACCTTCTCGGTTGATGAGATTGAACAGATGATCGCCGATAACCGGCTTAATGACGGCAAGTCCATCATTGCCTGGCTGTTATGGAAAGACCGCTATAAAAACAACCGCTCATAACAATTCGCTCAACTCTTCTTAACGGTGCCTCAGGTACCGTTTTTTCTTTCCCTGAGTCCGGCGTTTTGCCGCCCATTGATTTTGCGATATAATAGAAACATAAGAGGAATATCGATCATGGAAAAGGAAAAATTTGTCTACCGCCCGTTTAACGGCGTATTCTGGGCCATCATCGCATTTTTGCTGATAGCCTACGGAGCTCTCTTTCTGCTGCTCAGAAACTGCCCAATGCAGACCAGGGAGATCGTCATGCTGGCAATCAGTGTCTGTCTGGTCGTTTATTACTTCATTTACAAGTACCGTCTGAGCCGCGACAAGGAATACGACGAACTCTATTATTCCAAGGTCGGAGGCTTTTCCTGGTGGTATGAACTGCCGCTGCACTTATGCAACATCAACATGTTCCTGGTGCCCCTGGGCATTCTTTTCCACAACCGCTATCTTCAGGGCTTTGCCTTCTTCATCGGTCCGGTTGGCGCCATGATGGCGATATTGATGCCCTCCACTTCCTTCAATAACACCAGCATCTTCAAGGAGAGGATGCGGGGTTATTACATCACCCATTTCCTGATCACCTTCAACTGCCTCTTTCTGGCCGTCATCGGCATCTATGATCCGCGTTACAGCGATGTCCTCCCCATTGCCTTAGTGGGCATGCTGCTGAGTTTCATCATTTATGTCTTCAGCATGATCCTAAGAAAGAAAGGCATCGCCATTAAGGCAAACTATTTCTATACCGTTGAGCCGGAGGAGAACAAGCTGCTGGAATTCTTCCACCGCTTCATACCCTACAGTTTCCTGTATCTGATTCCGGTCTTCATCCTTTTCATTCCCTACATGTATCTGCTGACTTTCATTTTCAACCTGCTTACCGGAAGATAGGAGGTTTGCCATGAGTTTTGATATCGTCGGCGTAGGCGCTGCTGCCTATGACTATCTCTGCATTGTTGAAAAGTATCCCGAGGAAGACGGGTCAACCAACATCCTGGCAATCCATAACCAGGGTGGCGGCTGCGTCGCTACCGCACTGGTCGCTGCCAGCCGGCTGGGCTCTTCAACTGCCTACATCGGTAATACCGGTGATAATTTCGGCGGAAACTACATCCGCGATGACTTCGTCAGGGAAGGTGTTGACATCAGCGGTGTTCAGATCTTTCCGGGCAAGCACAGTACCGAAGGCTATGTGATGATCGATCCGGTCAAGTCGACCCGGACGAAATTCCCTTATTCCAACGACCTGCCGGACATCACCTGGACCAGGGAAAAGGAAGATCTGATCCGTCAGGCCAAGATCCTCCACATCGACGGCACCAACTACAATAACTGCCTGAGGGCCGCCCAGATTGCCCGGGAAAGCGGCGTGCTGGTCTCCCTGGATGGCTGCGGACGCAAGAAAAATACCGCCCTCAACGCCGAACTGGCGATGATGGCGGACATTCTGATCATGAATGAGGAATTCCCCTATTACGCCAGCGGCAAGGACAACCTGGAAGAAGCCCTCAAGTTCTTTACCCAGGGCCATGCCAAGGTCATCATCTCCACGTTGGGAGCCAAAGGCTGCGTCGCTTTGGAATACGGAAAACTGGTTTACTACCCGGCCTACAAGGTTGAAGCCGTGGATACCACCGGAGCCGGTGACGTCTTCCATGGAGCCTTCCTGGACGCCTGGCTGCGCAGCTATACCCAGTATGCCGCCGTACTCTACGCCTCAGCCGTAGCGGCCATGAAGTGCCGGCAGATCGGCGGACGGGCCGGCATCCCCAACCATGAAGAGACTCTGCAATTCATGAAAGAACACGCGGAGGACATGAACTGATCCTCCGCTTTCTTTTCTATTGGGGATTACTGAAGAGCGTAATCGCTCTTTTTACTTTTTCCCGGACGGCTTCCCGCATCAGGACAGCCAGTTCATGGACCTTCCAGAACTTGTCCGGATCGCTGGCAAAGGCATTGCGCACCGCGTTGGATGCCGCCAGGGAAGCATAGGTGTAGTAATTGATCTTGCGGATGCCGGACCTGATTACCCGGGCATAATCCTCTTCGTTGATTCCCGAGGATCCGTGCATTACCAGAGGAATCTGTGTTTTTTCCTGAATCTCCTGCAGCAGTTCAATGTCCAGCACCGGAGGTTCCTTATAGATGCCATGGGCATTGCCGAAGGAACAGGCCAGCATGTCAACACCGGTCCTTCGGACGAAATCACCGGCCTGATCGGGATTGGTGAAGTTTTCCCGGCGGACGTCACGGATCTCCATTTTCTTTTCATTGGTCAGGGTTCCCCCAGCCATCTTGCCGATCTCGCCTTCGACCATCACGCCATACTGCCTTCCCAGTTCCACGGCCTTGATGGTATTGGCCACATTTTCCTCGTAGGGCAGCCAGGAGCCATCATACATGATGGAGGTAAAGCCGATGTCCAGGGCCTTTTTGAGATAATCCAGTTCCACACCATGATCAAGATGAACGGCTACCGGAACCTTGGCCCGGCGGGCGTACTGCATCATGACTGGTCCGATCTCTTCCAGAGTTATGATGCCTCTGGTTTCGTGGGAAGTCGCAAACTCAATGATGATGCCCTCACCGACATCTTCCGCTGCCTCAATGATTCCCTGCAGCATTGACAGGGTGGTGACGTTAAAGGCACCGACACCGATGTTTCTTTTTACCGCGTTATCGATCAGTTCTCTTGTACTTACCAGCATTTCGCACCTCCTGAAAGTGATGGGTCTTCACTGCTTTTCTGCCTATATTATAACAGACAGCAGCTAAGGCTCTTTTGAAAAATCACATCCCTTTTCTGCTCATTTATCAGCAAACCATTCCCTGTTGTTCACCTTAAGGACACCTTCGATTCTGATAATTAGGTCAGGAGGTAATAATTATGAATAAACTTCGAGAGAAGACTTTCCGTTATGCCAGCATCATCTTTCTGAGCGGCATGTTTCTATATTATCTGATCAGGTTCATCTATTTCTTCCTTACCATCGACCATCCTGATCTTCTGGAGGGTCTTTTATGAAAGGAAAACTGCTGAACCGCATTCTGCTGGTTCTGGACGTCCTGGCTCTGGTGTTTCTGGCAGTGGTCTACGGTCCCTGGGCAGGTTTCCGCAACTGGTATGTCACCACCGCGCTGTCGACCAGTTCCCATAAGTATCTGGCTTATGCGCTTTACAGTTCGGACCAGCTGCAGACCATCATGAGCAACAATCAGCTGGAAGTAATTGACCAGACTTCTGACGATTCGCTGATCACCTTTGAGGAAGTGGTCGTCACTGCTTCTTCAACTGATCTGGAAAGGGAAATACTTAATAATCCTGATGGAGCGGATTACCGCATCATTCCCATCAGCGGCAGCGGCTACAGCGGCTGGCTGACCGTTATTTGTGATCCCACCCGTCTGACTCTGGCGGTTGCCGAAAGTGACAACGGGGCTACCGTCAGTCAATTAGCCCGTCAGAATAATGCTCTGCTGGCGGTCAACGGCGGCGGCTTCGACCGCAGCCGGAAAGAGAAATCGGCCGACGGCGGGCTGATCGTCGACGGCCAGCTTTATTGTGATTCCGAAGAAAGCGAAGAACTGATCTGCCTTACGAAAGAGGGAAAACTGCTGCTGAGCCATTCCACGGCTGGGCAGCTGGCAGAAACGGAAGAGCTGTCCTGGGCCCTGCATTTCTCCCCGTTTCTGATCGTCAACGGCGTCAGTGCTTCCGTAAGCGGCAACGCCGGCGGCCAGCAGCCCCGAACCGCCATCGGGCAGCGACCGGACGGGATCATCATTCTGATGACCATTGACGGCAGAGGTGCTAATGGTTCCTTTGGCATCAACTATGCTGGAATGATTTCCATCTTTGAACAGTGCGGCTGCGTCAATGCCGCCAATCTGGATGGCGGCGGAAGTACGACGCTTTATGAAAACGGCGCACTGGTAAATCAGCCAGCCAATCGGGGCAAAGGCAATGAACGAGCCGTCTTTGACGCCCTCATCTACTGTTGAAAAACCGATAATGCCCCAAACCAACCGCAACGGCAGGCGGAAAATCATAGTATAATAATCATAGATGAAAAACGGCTTTGCCGTAAGGAAAGGTGAAAGACATGAAAATATGTGAAGTAATTGAAACCATCAAGAAGAACTGTAAGGGCTACGGTACCATTGACGAAGAGAGAACCAGAGACAAGGTGCTCTATGGCCCGGTCGATGTTGAGTGCACTGGCATTGTCTCCACCATCTACGCATCCATTGAAGTAATTAAGAAAGCCCATGAACTGGGTGCCAATCTGATCGTCAGCCATGAAGCCTGCTTCTGGAACCACGGCGACCATACTGACTGGCTGAAGGACAATAAGACCTTCCAGCTCAAGAAGGCTCTGCTTGATGAATACGGCATCACCGTCTGGCGTGATCACGACTACATCCATTCCGGTGTCCTGTATCAGGGCAACTATGTTGACGGCATCTTTTACGGCCTGGCTGATGTGCTGGGCTGGCATGACTATGTCATCGGCAACAAGTTCATGCCGATGATGTTTGAAATTCCCAAAACCCCGACCAGACAACTGGCTCAGTACCTGATGGAAAGGATGAACCTGAAGGGCATGAAGACGATGGGCAATGTTGACGGCTACAGCCAGCGCATCTACATTCCCATGCACATCATCGGACAGTTTGACAATGAAGTTCTGAAGAATACCGAAGAAAACAACATCGACACCCTGCTGGCCATGGAGATCACTGACTTCACTGTTGGCATCTACATGCGTGACGGAGCCCAACTGGGTTTGCCCAAGACCGTTCTGGCCGCCGGTCACTTCAATGTCGAGGAACCGGGCATGAAGTGGTTTGCGGAAGTCATGCTGCCACAGCTGCTGCCGGACATCAAGGCCACCTTCGTTCAGGCCGGTGATTCCTACACCATGCTGATCAGACAGTAATCAAAAAAACAAAATAGAGTAAAACACCGGATGAAATCATATCATCCGGTGTTTTCTGTCTGTCTATGAATTTTCAGCGGTGCTGATCAGTTCAGCTGACCCTGCACCTTTCTCTTTAAAACAAGCAGCCCCATGGCCAGCAGGCTGAGCGCCATCATGCTGGCGGGGTAAGTCAGACGGCTGTTCTCGCCGGTAGCGGGAACGATCGGCTGAGCTTTGACAGCGACGGTAACAGCGGCGCTTCCGTCATCGAAACTGACGGTAACGGTATGCTCGCCTTCTTCCAGTTCTTCCAGCGCAGCCGGTTTGACGGTGACGACAACGCTGCCGCTGACAGCGTCATAGTCCTCTCCCAATGACAGCTCATTTTCATCCAGTTTTACGCCGGTGAAGTGCTTGCTGAAGGTGAGATCATCGTTGACGTTGCGCTTGACGGTTATCACTAACGGTTCATCGGATCCCTTGGTCCACTCAACCGTTGTTTCACCCTGAACTTCATAGCTGATCTCGACGGCTCTCCAGTCAGCGTAAAGTACCATGTCGGAAATGACCGGGGTGTCAAAATCATATGGTTTGGTAAGATCGGCATCACTATACCAGCCGACAAGCTCGCAGTCTTCCTTCCAGGGATCTTCCGGTCTTTGAACCTTTTCCCCGGCCTTGATTGTCTGCGAAGCAACCGGTTCACCGCCATTGGTCTCAAACTCAACAATGAATTCGCCGGAAGCGATAAGGGCAGGAATCGGGAAGTTATGAGTGTCAGTAAAGGTCTTTCCGTAATAACTGACCGTAGCCGTGCACTTCAGTTCGCCCTCGGTGTAATCACCGGGTTCGGTTATGACTTCCTTTACGATGTCATTGACGGTAAGTGTCAGTGTATCAGAGCCCAGAGAACAGATGAGAGTTGCGGTGACGGTATCTTCATCCGTCCAGTTCCACTCACATTCGCTGTAATCATGATATTCCATGACATATTCATTTACCGGAAAGTCGATAAAGGAATAAAAATCGTAACAGGCCAGCGGATAATAGAGGGTAGTTACCGATTCATTGTCGGCATATGTTCTTCTGACCTGGTAAAGCTTTTCGTCCGGAAGAATGGTGTAACTGCATTTAGTGTAGTTATTTAATTCCATGTCTGCATATTCTCTGCAGTCCTTCTCAATTTCCTCTTCGGTCATATCTCCGGGATAACTGGCATAAAAAGCCTTCGCTTGCTGGTAGTAAGCGTCCCATATCATCTCCGTATTCAGATAATACTGGCCATGAGCGGGAGCATGGTCAGCATCGGGAACCATGACTTCCTGCCAGGGCAGTGAATCAATGCTGTACATGTGCAGCATCTCATATACCTCGTGTATGCAGCCCATATCGGTAATGGAAAAGACAGTGTAGATGTCACGGCCGCCTGAATACTCGAAGATGAGTTCACCGTTATCCACATCAATGAACCAGTCCGCTTCCTTCAGGGCGGCAATGTCCTGAGGGGCCATTTCGCTGGCATAGGCCGCCGCTTCCTCTGCGGTCACTGATGGGGATTCATATCTTTTTTCGTTATAGCGGCGTTGATATATCAATTCATAATAATCATCCAGCGTCAGGTAATAATCTCCGGGCTGTCTTCCGGAGGTGGAAGTATAGATTCTTTTCCTGTCTTCCGCTCTTACGCTGAGAGGCATTGACGGAATCATCAGCAGAAGGGCTAACAGGCAAATGAGTGTTCTGAGTTTTTTCATGTTTCATTCCTCTTCTTACATATAAATGTTACAACCAATTGGGGCTTGCATTCAACAGCCGACGGTCAGGTGTTCAGTTTTCAGGCAAAGTTGCTCATCCGATCGCGCTGCCAGTCGTTTCCTTTATCCGGCCTTTTCGATCAGCCGGCTTACCATGTCGACGTAATTCTGCGTGAATCGCTGCGCGTCAACATCCAGCGCGACGCGGTGTCTTTTTTCCGGCCGGTTGAGTTGCTCAAAGGTACCGATCATTCTTCCTGTGTCCTCAACCGTCAGGTTGCAGGCAAACCAGTTGGTTATGATGGAGGGATCATAGCTGGCATAGGCTGCCAGCGGGTCATGCATTGCTCCGCCGGTCTTTTCATCGTACTCGCCGATGTAGTAGAAGCGGGCGATCTCATAGATGTTCTTGCCGGCCTGATTGATTGCCGGCCACTGCCTGATGTCATCGGCATTGAACAGCGCCTTCAGGGTAGCGTCCAACGGGACTATGTTAAGATGAGCCCGGCTTTCAAAGACGTAATTGGCCGCTGCCGGGTCACCGCCGATGTTGGCTTCACTGTAGATGTTGCGGTTGCCTCTGACGGTAAGAGCCCCGCCCATGATGGTGATGTTGCCGACTGAGCAGATGGCCTCTTCATCCTTCTTCAGGCATTCAGCCAGATTGGTCAGCGGCCCGACAAAGACCAGATGCAGATCCTTGCCGTATTTCCGGGCACTTTCAACGATAAAGTCCACGGCATGCTGCCTCTGCGGCTTGCCCTGCGGCTCTCCCAGGTCTACATTACCGATGCCGTTACGGCCATGGACGATGTCCAGATGGGGGTGACGCTCATATCTTTCCGTGACCCAGCTGTGATCACAGCCGCGGTACACCGGTACGTCAAAGCGCCGGAAGTTTTCCAGAATCAGCAGGGAATTCCTGACTGACTGGTCAACGGAAACGTTGCCGAAAGTAGTGCTTACCCCCAGCAGTTCAATATCCGGGTTTGCGAGAATGTAGCTGATCGCCAGAGCGTCATCCACTCCGGTGTCAACGTCAATAATCATCTTCATCCTGTTCATCACGCTCTCCTTACTTGACCGTTATGCGGCCCTGCGGCTTTTCATAAGAACGGAAATCGCCAGCGCACTTTTCAAACCACGCTATCAGGACTTCCAGATCCAGCGGTCCCTTATCGATGATCGGTTCACACCCCGCAAAGGCGGTATTGCCGTCACCGTTTTCCAGCAGCACATAGCTGATGGAAGCCACGGTATAGGTAGCCTTGGGGTCCAGCGGCACATACTTTCCATCCTTCAGCACCTGAACATCGCTGACTCTGCGCTTGCCTTCAACGCCGGCAAACATGCTGTTTTCATCCAGGGTGACGGTGGAGGGAATCTTGGTGTTGATGGTGTACTTCAGTCCGGAGACCTGCAGGAACGCGCCGTTTTCGCCGACCGGATTGTCCTCAAAGACCGCCAGACCCTCAGTGGAACGGCTGGTGAACTCCAGAGCGTCGAGGATCTGCTGGCCGCTGCAGCGCACGGAGCAGACGGTGTTATTAAAGGGCATGACATTAAGCAGATCACCATAGGTCACTTCACCGGCGGCAATGGTCTTGCGGATGCCACCACCGTTAAAGATGCCGATATCAGTATTCATGTAATCGCGCACCGCGTCAGCCGCGAAATCACCCAGGTTGGTCTCCCGGTTGCGGACCAGACGTTTGCCGTTTTCGTCAGTAATGGTCAGATCAAAGGGAACCTCACCGACACGCTGGGAAAGGATCCCGCCCAGTTCTTCATCCGCCTTGGCAATGGCAGCCAGGATGGCTTCATCCTGACGCTGATATTCCGAAAACAGGACCGTGGAAATGGTTCCATCCGGTTCAATGACCAGTTCACCGACATTCTGCATCTTGGTGCCGACTGAGGAAAGAATGACATCCTTGCCTTCGGCATTGGGATAGGGATCACCGATGATCACGGAGTGGGAGTGACCGTCCAGCACGACATCAATGCCCGTAGTATGAGAGATCAGGGAGATCGAATCATAAGGCTGGTAGGCAGCTATGGATCCCAGATGGCAGAGAGCCACTATGTAATCCGCGCCTTTACCGCGGGCTTCATTCACGGTTTCCTGGACCTGAGCGTAAAGCCGCTGCCCGTCATCACCGCCGTAGAAGTCATAAACAAACTGTCCGTCTTCCATGAAGTAAGCCGGAGTAGAATCGGTAATGGTGGAAGGAGTCAGAACGCCTATGAAGGCGACCTTGATGCCACCAAACTGCATGATCTCATATTTCGGCATGCTGGCAAACAGGTTGCGGTTATTGCCGCTGTATTTCACATTGGCAGCGACCATCTTGAACTTGGCCTGCCTGATCAGCTCATTGAGCCGTTCCATGCCGTAATCAAACTCGTGATTGCCGAAGGTAACCACGTCATAATTCATTTCGTTCATCAGATCGATGACGAGACTTCCCTTGGTCAGGGTTCCGTAGGTGCCGCCCTGCAGGAAGTCACCCAGATCAACCAGCGCGACATTGCCATGGGCAGCCTTGGTATCGTCAACCAGAGCCTTGAGCTGGGCATAGCCCATGTTCTCGCTGACACCGCAGTGCACGTCACTGCTGTAGAAGATGTAGATCTCTTCCTGCGGCTTGGCCGGAGCACAGCCTGCCAGCATGAACAGTATCATCAGCATGATCAGAATCTTTTTCATATCTCATTCCTCCTGAAATCAACAGGTTGTTTCATATTATTAATTATAACCCATCGTCAGCGGAAAAAGCAGTTGACCGATAAGAAAACAGAGACATCGGTGACATCTCTGCTTCATTGTTGTTTCCGTTATTAAACGTCGAATTCTTCCTTCAATTCAAACAGTCCGCGAATCTCGGCATGGCCGTTTTCCAGGTAGAACATGCCCATCTCCCAGCCATTGGCATCATACATGCCCATGATCTGCGGAGCTGCCTGACGGACGGCGGCCATCAGACCCTCGTCTTTTACGACAACAGCCTGGCCGTCGTAGCGCAGAAATTCATTGCCCTGCAGAGCGAGGACCTCGACCTTGGGGTTTTCACTCAGCTGTCTGAAGACATTCTTGAAAGTCCCGCAGCCGAAATAGAGCTTATCCTGATAGAGAATGTGGAAGCCGAACGGCCTTCCCTTGGGCTGATCGCCATCGGTGGTCAGAAAGTAAAATACTCCGGCCTTATTCAGATACTCATTTAACTTCTCAGCGTTTGTCATGTTGTTTTCTCCTTATTCCTGACTTAATTATTTCAGTCATTCTTTCCCTTGAGGTCTCTCAAGCCTCTTAACAGAGCCCGGAAGATGACCATGATCTCCAGACGTCCGAAGAACATGCCGACGATGCCCGTCCAGAGGATGACCGGATGGGCGCTGTAGCCGGTAATGCCCAGCGACAGGCCGACGGTCGACAGGGCGCTGGCGAACTCAAACATCGAATCCTGCAGGTTATAGCCGAACATCGTAAAGATGAAGGAACCCAAAAAGAACAGCAGGATGTAGAACAGCACGTAACTGGTCGTTGAGGAGATCTCCTCATCCGGCAGTTCGACCTTCTTGCCGGTACGGCAGATGTAGTTGGTCTTGACGACCTTGCGGTTGACCAGCAGATCTCTGATTGAATAATAGATGCCCTTGAGGGCAACAATGACCCGGTACTGCTTGATACCGCCGCCGGTGCTCTCCAAATCGCCGCCGATCAGCATCAAAATGATCATGGCAGTCGCGAAGCCGCTGGGGAACAGGCTCATGTCCTTGACCCCGACGAAACCGGTAGTAGTGATCGAGGTGGCAAAATGGAAGGCCGTTACCCGCAGGCTTTCCCCGATAGTGGCAGCATAACCGTTCTGCAGAAGGTTAAAGGTCATCAAGAAAACAAACACGACCGCGACGAAGACAAAGAAGCGGGTCTCACAGTGCTTAAGCAGGGGCTTGGCCCGACCCTTGATCAGGCTGTAATGAATGAAGAAGTTGGTCTGACCAAGCATCATCAATACGATGGTGATGATCTCCACCGCCAGAGAATGATAGGCATAAATGCTTTCCGAGCGGGTGGAGAAACCGCCGGTGGAGATGGCGGCAATGGCCGTATTGACGGCGTCAAACAGGCTCATGCCGGCCAGATAATAGGCGATGGAGCCCAGAATGATGTAGCCGACATAAAGGGCAAAGATGACCCGGGCCGTCTTGGCCAGATTGGGCAGCAGGCGGTCGGAGTGACCGTCAGCATTATACAGATTCAGCCCGTAGCGGTCATTCATGGCGCAGGTCAGGATCAATACCAGGCCGACGCCGCCGACCAGCAGGGTGATGTTGCGGAAGAACAGGAAGATGCGCGGGCAGCTGTCGGAATCCACGACGGACAGGCCGGTAGTGGAGAAACCGGAGGTCATCTCAAAGGCGGCCTGATGGAAGTTATACTGTCCGGTCATCATCCAGGGGACCGTGGAGATCAGGATCGCGCAGATCCAGATCAGTACGATCAGGATGGAGTCATAGTGCTTGTCCAGCTTGATGATCTCGGTATCCCTTAACAGATACCTCAGTACCGCCCCTGCCAGCAAGGCCGCGATTCCCGGCACCAGAAAACAGCGCACGTAAACGCTCTCCTGCGGGTAGAACGGCAGGATGATCAATGGCAGCAGCTGCAGGGCGCCGATCATCATGATGAAAATGCTGAGATAGTAAAAGATCAGCCGATAGTACTTGCGTTTCATGCCTTTTTCCTCTGGAAAATCTCGGCCAGCTCGTCATAGTGTTCCTTGGTGGTCACCAGCAGGACTTTATCCCCGGCTTCCAGCATGGTATCGCCGTTAGGGATCAATGGCTGGCCGTGTCTGATGACGGAAGAAACGGAGGCGATGTCGGAGACCCGGATGTCCTTCAGGGTCTTGCCGCATACTTCATTTTCCTCCCGGACCAGGATCTCCATGATGTTGATCTTGTTGTCCTCCAGGGACAGGGTATTGATCAGGTTTTCAATGTGGGAAGTATTCTTGATCTGCTCACCCAGCAGATAAGTCGAGGAGATGACGGAATCAACGCCCAGCTGCTTGAAGAGGTCAACGTTCTTCGGGTTGATGACCGTGGCAATGCAGCGGCGGACATTGAAAAGCTTCTTGGCGGTCTTGCAGGCCACGTAGTTATCAACGTCATTTTCGGAAAGGGCGATGAAGAGGTCGGCATTGTCGATGCCGGCATCAAAAAGATCCGATTCCTTGGTCGGCTTGCCGTGCAGCACGGAGATGCCGTTCTTGGCACTCAGGTACTTGCAGACGGAAAGCGTGGAATTGATGACGATCAGTTCATTTTCCCGGTTGTTGTACATGCCGATGATGTAGTCGGCCTGATGTGAGCCGTCAGCGATAACGATCTTCATAATGTCGCCTCCCCGTAATGTTCCCGGAAGTTCTCCAGGGTCAGGTCAAACGGACAGACGCACCTGACGTTCTCATCAGCCACCAGTTTTTCCTTACGGGAATCCTTCAGGCGGATGTAGACATTTTCGATGTTATAGATCTGCCGGCAGACGTCCGCCAGCATGATGTTCTTGTTGTCATCTTCGGTCATGATGACCACCGTACCGGCATCCCTGATGCCGCAGTTTTCCAGCACTTCCCGGTCCAGCGCGTCGCCGACTTCCATGAAGCCGCTGTACTCATCAAGATCACCGAAGGCGCTGCGGTCAATGTCGATCAGCATGACGTTATGCTTCTTGCAGAGCATGATGGCCATGTTCTTGCCTAACCGGCCTGCCCCAATTACGATGCAGTTCATTTCACTCATAATTTCACCAACTTCTGTCAGATAATGACAGATAATATCTTAACATATTTTTCCCACATTTCCACTATTGCCTGCCGCTTTGAGTGAGCCTTCATCTTTTCCAATCCGGGCCTTTTGGATTAAAATGGAGGTGGTGATATCATGCGCTATTACATCTCTGATCTTCATCTCTTCCATCAAAATGTCATCGCCATGGACGGACGCCGCTTTGACTCGCTTGAGCAGATGCACCAGCATGTCATCGAGCGCTGGAACAGCCGCGTTAATAAGAAAGACGATGTCTTCGTGCTGGGCGATCTGTCCTGGGGAAGAGGAAAGGAGACCGCTGAGCTGCTCAGCCAGCTCAAGGGACACATCACCCTGATCAGGGGTAACCATGATGACCGCTATCTCAAGGATAAGGAATTTGATTATGCCTTCCATAATGTCCTTGACTATGATGAACGCAAGGATGACGGGCGTAATGTCATGCTCTCCCATTACCCCATGCCCTTCTACAATAAGCAGTTCCGCCGTAACGAGCAGGGTGAGAGCCGGACCTTCATGCTCTATGGCCATGTTCATGATACCTATGATGAATATCTGCTCAACCGCAGCATCAATGACATCAGCTGCCATGAGCGCGCCGCCTTTGGCGAGCAGATCCAGCTGACCCCCGTCAGACTGATCAATACCTTCTGCCTGTTTTCCGACTACCTGCCCCTGACTCTTGATGAGTGGCGGCAGATCGATGAAAAGCGCCGCCGGCTGATCAACCGGACTGAACAGCTGCTGGGCGGCCGCATCAGCTGGCAGAACTGGGACCGGCTCGCTGAGCTGATAACCATGCTCAGCCGGGAAAACTGGAACAACTGCGATGAAGTAAGCCTGAAGGACGGTGAAACGCCATGAAAAAACTGCTGATCATCACCATGGCCATGTTCTTTCTGATCCTGAGCGGCTGCCATCGGGAAACCCCGCCGCATGAGGACCAGCCCGGCGCTCAGCTGACCAGACAGCCGGACTATCATCCCATCCCCGGCTTTTCAGAAAGAAGAGACCATAAGATACCAGCCGTCGCTAAGAGGGTACCGTCCGCTGAAGGCGATCAGAGCGCCCAGATAAGTGAAGAAGATCCCCTCGGTTTCACTCTGGAGCTGAAGAGTACCGGAAAGCTGGAATATTACCTTTATGCCCCGTTACAGCCGCAGGATAACCTGCCTCTGATCATCTATCTCCACGGCAGCGGCATGCGCCTGGCTCAGACCGACCAGTTGCTGACCAATGAAGCCTTCCCGCTGTATCTGCAAAGAGGGGATCTGGGTGAACTTCCGGCCTGCGTTGCCATTCCCAAGCTTACGGAAGCTTATCAGGACTGGGCACAGGCTGGCGATGAGATCCGGGAAATGATCGAGATCATTCACCGGGACATCGGCATCGAGACTGACCGTATTGCCCTGACCGGCCACTCCCTGGGCGGCAGCGGCGCCTATCAGCTGGCCATCAGCATGCCCGGAAACTTTGCCTGCATCGCTCCGCTCAGCGGCGGGGTTGCCTGTTCGCAAGCCAATCTGGATGCCCTGGCCAAGACCAGGATCTGGTCCTTCATCGGCAGCAGTGATACCGTCATTGACCCGGACATGAGCCGGCAGCTCATCGCTGCCCTGCAGAGCATGGGCGCGGATGCCCGGATCACGGAGCTTCCGGACGCCACCCACCGCGATCTGCCCTCGCTGGCCTACCGCCAGTCCGGACTGCTCGACTGGCTGATCAGCGGCGGCCAGCAACCTTAAGTTATTCAGGCCATCATAAAAGGGAACCCATCTTCCGGGTTCCCTTTTCAATGTCAGTTTACGACTGATTACTCAATGATCTCAGTGACGTTGCCGGCACCAACAGTTCTGCCGCCTTCACGGATGGAGAACTTGGTTCCTAATTCAACGGCGATCGGGTGAATCAGTTCAACAGTCATTTCGACGTTATCGCCAGGCATAACCATGTCAGTGCCTTCCGGTAAGTTGATGACGCCAGTGACGTCAGTAGTACGGAAGTAGAACTGAGGACGGTAGTTGGAGACGAACGGAGTATGACGGCCGCCTTCTTCCTTGCTTAATACGTAAACCTGGCCCTTGAACTTGGTATGCGGATGAACGCTGCCGGGTTTAACAAGAACCTGGCCACGCTCGACCTGGTCTCTGGAGATACCACGCAGTAAGGCACCGATGTTGTCGCCGGCTTCGGCATAGTCCAGAACCTTTCTGAACATTTCCAGACCGGTAACGACAGTCTTCTGAGTCGGCTTGATACCAACGATTTCAACGGGTTCGTTGACGTTCAGTCTGCCACGCTCAACACGGCCGGTAGCAACAGTGCCACGTCCGGTGATGGTCATGGTGTCTTCGATAGCCATTAAGAACGGCTTGTCTTCTTCTCTGGCCGGTGACGGTAAGTAGTTGTCGCAGGCATCCATCAGTTCGAGGATGGCCTTTTCGGCTTCCGGATCACCATTCATGGCCTTTAAGGCGGAACCACGGATGATCGGGCAGTTGTCGCCGTCGAATCCGTACTTGTCTAACAGTTCACGGACAGTCATTTCTGCCAGGTCGATGAATTCTTCCTGACCTTCCATCATGTCGCACTTGTTCAGGAAGACTACCATTGCCGGTACGCCTACCTGTCTGGCTAACAGAACGTGCTCATTGGTCTGCGGCATCGGTCCATCCGGTGCGGCAACGACCAGGATAGCGCCATCCATCTGAGCAGCGCCGGTGATCATGTTCTTAATGTAGTCGGCATGCCCCGGGCAGTCTACGTGTGCGTAGTGACGCTTAGCAGTCTGGTACTCAACGTGAGCGGTGTTGATGGTGATACCACGAGCCTTTTCCTCGGGGGCACCGTCAATCTGGTCGTAGTTCTTAACTTCAGCAAGACCCTGCTTAGCTAAGACCTTGGTAATTGCAGAAGTCAGAGTGGTTTTGCCATGGTCGATATGACCGATGGTACCGATGTTAAAATGCTCCTTACTTCTGTCAAACTTTGCTTTTGCCATCGAAATTTCCTCCTAATTTTTTCACTAGTATAACACTAATATTCTATAGCAAATACTTTTCTAAAGCAATAACAACTGATTAGCCGATATTGCTTTTGATGATGTCCTGTGCAACGCTGTATGGAACCTTGGCGTAGTGGTCCATCTGCATTACATAGTTGCCTCTTCCCTGGGTGAAGCTTCTCAGTGAAGTGGCATAACCGAACATTTCCGATAACGGTACCATGGCCTTGACGGCAATGGCGTTGTTGCGCTCCTGCTGGTCAACGATCTGGCCGCGCCGTGAGGTGATGTCCCCCATGACCGAGCCCAGATATTCGCTGGGAGCAACGATCTCAACGTTCATGATCGGTTCGAGAATGACCGCGCCGCATTTCTTGCCGGCTTCCTTCAAAGCCAGACCGGCAGCGATCTTGTAGGCATTTTCACTGGAGTCGACTTCATGATAGGAGCCGTCAAACAGCGTTGCCTTGATGTCAATGACCGGGTAGCCGGCCTGTAAGCCGCCGCTGAGGGCAGCCACCAGTCCGTCTTCGACCGGCTTGATGAATTCCTTGGGAATGACGCCGCCGACGGTGCCGTCAACGAATTCAAATCCCTTGCCCTCATTGGGCTCAAAGCGGATCCAGACATCGCCGTACTGGCCGTGTCCGCCTGTCTGTCTGACGAAGCGGCCCTGGCACTCGCCTTCCTTGGTGATCGTCTCACGGTAGGCGACCTGCGGCTTGCCGACGTTGCATTCAACATTGAACTCTCTGCGCATTCTGTCCACGATGATGTCCAGATGGAGTTCGCCCATGCCGGCAATGATCGTCTGGCCGGTTTCGGTATCCGTATAGGTCTTGAAGGTCGGATCTTCCTCTGACAGCTTGGCCAGGGCAAAGTTCATCTTGTCCTGATCGTTTCTGGTCTTCGGTTCGACCGACATGTTGATGACCGGATCGGGGAATACCATGGATTCCAGATGCACTTCATGGCCTTCGCTGCACAGAGTATCACCGGTAGTGGTGTACTTGAAGCCGATGGCGGCGGCGATGTCGCCGGCATGGACTTCGGTGATGTCCTGCTTGTGATTGGCATGCATCTGCAGGATGCGGCCGAACCTCTCCTTCTGCCTTCTGGTGGCATTGTAGATGTACGAGCCGCTCTTGGCGGTTCCGGAGTAGACCCGGAAGTAAGTAAGCTTGCCCACATAGGGGTCAGTCATGATCTTGAAGGCCAGGGCAGCGAAGGGAGCATCATCATCAGCACGCACCTCAATTTCCTCGCCCCGCTTATTCGTCCCCTTCATCGGCTTGACGTCGACGGGAGAGGGCAGATAATCGACCACGGCGTCCAGCATCTGGACAACGCCCTTGTTCTTGTAAGCCGCTCCGGACATGACCGGGAAGAATTCACCGGAGATCGTCGCCTTACGGATCGTGCTCTTGATCTCTTCGACGGTCGGTTCTTCACCTTCCAGAACCTTCATCATGAACTCATCGTCATAGTCGGAAACCATCTCCAGCAGTTTCTGCCGGAACTGTTCGACCTGGTCCTTCATGTCCTCGGGAATGGGGATCTCCGTATCCGGCAGATTGATGTCGGGTGAGAAGCTGTAAGCCTTTCTCTCCACGATGTCAATGACACCGTCATAGTGGTTTTCCACCCCGATCGGCAGCTGTATCGGGCACGCCTTTGCGCCTAAACGATCTTTTATCGTATCGGTTGACATATAGAAATCAGCACCTGTGGCGTCCATCTTGTTGACGAAAACGATTCTCGGTACGCCATATGTTGT
>JAEEHC010000054.1 GCA_016280635.1 Erysipelotrichaceae bacterium | reverse complement strand
CATCCTATGAAAAAGACAACCCTGCGAAAACGATTCCGCTACTGGCTGGACATCCGCATGGCCAAGGGAACCGCCAGCATGGTCAAACTGCTGCTGGTCATGGTTCTTACTTCCGTGGCCTTTGTGACGACGCTGGTTCTGATCTTTCACCTGCATGCCGAAGGCAAATCGCCTCTGGCGGTGCTGTGGGACAACCTGCGCTCCGCAATGTCCTCCTCGTTCCCCGCTTCGGATTCGGGAACCATCCTGTACATCGCTCTCTATACCCTGCTGGGTCTGACCGGCATGGTCTTTACCGGCATGCTGATTGGTATCTTTTCTTCGGCGATGCGCGGCAAGATCATCGCCCTGCAGCAGGACAACCCGGAGATCATTGAACAGGGCCATACCGTCATCCTCGGTTTCCGGATCGGGGAATACGCCCTGCTTAAGGAGATGATCGCCAACGCGGAAAATGAGAAGCGGACCTATGTAGTCGTGGAAAACATGGAAAGACAGGAGATTGAGCAGGCCATCCGCAAGAATGTCAAGATCCCCAAGAACATCCGGCTGATCTCCATCAAGGCGGATACTACCAGTCCCACAGCCCTGAGCTGCTGCGCCATACCGGAGTGCTCGACGGTCGTCGTCCATACCCGGGAAAAGGGCCGGACGGTCAAGACCCTGCTGGCCCTGCAGATCATGCTGGCTAACCGCAAACAGAGACCCCGGATCGTGGCTTCCGTTGATGCCAACAATCAGGTCTTTTCCCGGGATGTTCTGAAGGAAAATGACATCACGATGCTGCACTCTGGCGATGTCGTGGCCCGCATCATTGCCCACTCGACCACCCAGCCGGGAATCTATGAAGCCCTGCTGGACATGATCGACTTTCAGAACTTCGAATTCTATTTTGAGTCAACCGGACTTGTTATCGGCCTGCCCTTCGGGGCGGCGGTTCTGGCGGCCCGCAAGGCCATTGTGGTTGGCATCTACCGCAACAACCAGGCTCTGATCAACCCGCCCGCTGACACTCTGATTGAATTGGGCGACCTGCTGATCGTCTTTGAGGAAGAACCAGGTGATCTGATTCTGGACAAACCGGCGGAAAGAACGCTTCCTGAACTTCAGCAGCCTTTGGAGGTAAAGCCGATAAAGGAAGTCGTCATCTTCGGCATCAACAGTTCCATCACGACCATCCTGCATGAACTGCCGGACAACATTGAAACGATCAAGCTCATCGGTCTGTCATCGGCGGATTTCAAGTCCTACATTGCGGAAAATGAGGAATTCGTTTCCGAGATCACAACCGACTACCGCAATACTGAATCGGACCGCATCCTGGCGGACATGCTGAAAAAGACGGAACACGTCTGTCTGCTGTCTGACCGCAAGAAGAAGGAAGAGGATTCCGATACCGAGACGATGCTAAGGATCATCCGGTTAAGAAACATCAAGAAGAAATACCAGCTGGCCTTCACCATTACGGCGGAGATGCGCTGCGAAAACAACCGCAACCTGATCTCCATCGAGGATTCCGAGGACTTCGTGGTCGCCACCGACCTCTCCAGCATGATGCTGGCTCAGGTCACTACCGAGATCAAGAGAGCCGAGATCTTCAGCGAACTGCTTGATGAGAGGGGCTCGGAAGCCTATCTGAAACCGGCCAGCGACTTTGAAGTGGCAGGTCTGGACATCAGCTATGGCGAACTGCAGAAGAAGGTCTACGCCACCGGCAGCATCCTGATGGGCCTACGGACCGCAGAGGAGCCGTTTAAGATCATTGCCAATTCTGATCAGCTGATCCACATTGGCGAAAACGACCGGCTGATCCTGATCGGCGAAGACTAGTGAAACAGATGACGGAAGCGTAAAATCCTTTCCGTCATTTTCATTGTTGTACAATACTGAAAGGAAGGAGGTGACAGGCTATGATCATCAACACCGGACAGCGCACCGACATCCCCGCTTTCTACGCCCCCTGGTTGGCCAACAGGCTGAAGGAGGGCTTTGTCTGCGTGCGCAATCCCTATAATCCTTCGCTGGTCAGCCGTTACCGCCTGGACCCTAAAGTCGTCGATGCCATTGGCTTCTGTACCAAGAATCCGGCTCCGATGTTTCCTTACATGGATCTATTGGCTGATTACGGTCAGTATTGGTTTGTCACCATCACTCCCTATGGAAAGGACATTGAGCCCAATGTACCGGACAAGCACCAGCTTCTGGAAGACTTCCAAAAGCTGTCCCGGATGGTGGGCGTTGATTCCATCGGCTGGCGCTATGACCCGATCCTGATAACCGAGCGTTATACTATCGATTACCATCTGCGAGCCTTCGAAAAGATGGCCAGTGAGCTGGATGGCTATACCAAGACCGTTGTCATCAGCTTTGTGGACCTCTATCCCAAGGTCAGACGCAACTTCCCGGAGCTTCAGGAAGTACCCGGAGAGCAGCGTTTAAGTCTTGGTAAGCGGCTCATTGAGATCGCCGGCGCCCACGGCATGACGGTAAAACCCTGCGCTGAAGGGGATGAACTGGCCGCCTATGGGGCTGATTGCGGCGGTTGCATGAAGATCAGCGATTACGAAAAGGCCATCGGGCAGAAACTCAACGCCCCAAAAATCAAGGGTGCCCGGGAAGCCTGCGGCTGTTTTTTGTCCTGCGACATCGGTGCCTACAATACCTGTAAGCACCTGTGCCGGTACTGTTACGCCAACGCTGAGCCGGATATTGTCCTGGCTCGAAGCCGGCAGCATGACCCTGACTCACCCTTTCTGATCGGCAATTATCAGGAAGGCGACATCATTCACGATGTTGAGCAGAAGTCCTGGGTTGATCCTCAGGCCAGCCTGCTGATCTGAAGTTGAAAAAAGCGATGAAAACTACAGTGCACTGTTGATTTGATCGCAATCTGTAGATGAGAAAACAGGTGTGGTTGAAAAGTGGGATTAGTAACAGGCAATCATCAAAACACACTGTAAAATAAGCATTTCTGGATGTAAGGGATCGGGAAACCTATGCTCCACCAATAGATAACACAGAGGTTGAAAGACCTCTTTTTTGTGCCTTATGAATGATGACGAAAAATAGCATAAGGGAATCAGTTTAGTATTGAAAATGAAGTGTAGAGAATTCAAAAAGAGACGTTTTTTGTATCGCTAAAAGATAAGATTGTGAACTCTGAACAGTTGATTAATACAATCAAAGAAAATCTTAAGGCGAATCTTCCGGAACACATGCAGCCGAAAGAAGTCTATATCATTGATAATATGCCAGTGACTCTGTCAGGGAAAATAGACTATCTCATAATAACAAGGGTACCGGTTGAACATGACAGATCATGGTGCTATAATTCAGCTTGGTCAGAATCTGACCAGGAGGAATCAATATTATGATGGGTCGTTTAAGAGCGATGCGTGAACCTCTGAAGTATGTTCAGGGCAGAGACGCATTGTACAAATTCCATGAAGAAATGGGCTACATGGGCAAGAGATGGCTGTTCGTCTGTTCAAACAGCGGTTACAAGGCTTGCCACGACAAGATCGAAAAGAGCTTTGAAGGCTTAGATGATTACAGAAGATATGAGGTCTTCGGCGGTATCTCTTCCAACGGTGAAATCAAGAAGATGGAAGACATCGTCAGGGAAGACAATATCGATGTCGTCGTCGCGGTAGGCGGGGGAAGTGCAGTCGATACAGCAAAGGCTACTGCTTACTATACCGGAAAGCACATCGTCATCGTTCCGACAGTTGCCGCAACGGATGCACCATGTACCGGACTTTCCGTCATCTACAACGATGATCACAGCTTCGACAAATATCTGTTCTATCCGACAAATCCGGATGCTGTCATCGTTGACTGCAATGTCATCGCCAATGCACCGGTCCACTTCTTAGTTTCCGGTATGGGTGATGCCTTAGGAACATTCTTTGAAGGAAGAGCTTCCATCCGTACGGAATCTGCCAGCCTTGAAGGCACCGGTATCACAAGAGCCGGACAGGCACTCGCAAGACTGTGCTACGAAACACTGCGTGACTATGGAAAGCTCGCGATCGAAGCCTGCAAGAACCATGTCGTCACACCGGCTTTAGAGTATGTCATTGAAGCCAACGTCTACCTTTCCGGTGTCGGTGCCGACAACGTCAACTGCGCAGCAGCACACTCTTTCTATAACGGCGTTACTTCCGCCGTTTCCAAACACGCTGACCACGGTGACTGTGTCGCCATGGGTACGCTCGTTCAGCTGATCCTGGAAGGTGCTTCCAAGGAAGAATTTGAAGAAGTTCAAAACTTCTGTCTGGAAGTCGGTCTTCCAGTCACACTGGAACAGATCGGCATCACGACCAAGGAGCAGGTCGAGATCATCGCAAAGAATGCCTGTGCACCTGGTGAGACCATCCACAATCTGGCAGGGGATGTTCAGCCTTGTGAAATGTACGATGCGATCTTACATGCAGATGCATTAGGAAACCTGGCATTAGGCAAATAATGTAGAATCGGTCCCCGCTTGTCGGGACCTTTTTTTAGATTCATTGTCCTAGTCTTGATCGTCGTATATTATCTGTTTGGCTACAGGAAGATCGATCTGCTGAAAGCGGCACTATTGATCGTTTTCATAGCTGCGATGGTGTGGCTGTACTTCGATTACAGGGATCTTGATATACTGATCTCGTCCCGTTATGGCCAGGGCATTGCTACTGTCGTATTTCTGGTGATTCTTCTTCTGGTTTGGCTGATCTCCAGATTTCT
>JAEEHC010000053.1 GCA_016280635.1 Erysipelotrichaceae bacterium | reverse complement strand
ATTGACTGTAACCTTGAATTGTTCTTGTTGTACCACTGATTGATGCTCTTGAGTCTTCTTCCATCTAAGATGAAGCTTCTCCCTTCACTTGTGACACATGTTGCGAAATTATTGATCCCTACATCGATGGATATTGCCTTGTTAAAATCTAACTCTTCTCTGATATCACTGCCTGCTTCATAGGTATACTGGATCTCAAAGAACCTTCCATCGCTTTTAGGAATTATCCTTATCTCCTTTACTTTCTTATCAAGGAGTACAGGAGGTATCGTTATCTCAATCTTCTTATGTGTCTTTCTGAAAGAATTGCTCATTGGGATAAGAAGTTTATTTCCACTTAATCTTACAAATCCTATTACTAATGTGTAATATCCCTCCTTCTTTAAGTATTGAGGTAACCTTATATCTCTGTAAGAGTATCTTCCTTTTCTGGCCAGCTTAAGTAAACCGAAAAATGCCTGAAAAGAGCCATCCACTTCCTTTAAGATCTGCTGGGCCATATTACTGTTGAGCATCTTATAGTTTTCAGACTCTTTTAACAGATGGTAATTCTTTTCATAATTAAGATATTCTCCTTCGTTGAAGTAATACTGCCTGCAGTTATACAGCCCTTCATTGTAAAGATCCTTGGCGTATCTGCACAATTCCAGAAAAGTATCATATTGATATTTATTCAGCTTTGGCTGATGTTTTACAGTCAGATACACTACCCCTCACCCAGGAATATTATACCACATACTTGATTTATATTCTAGTAAAATCTCATATAACATGCTTTCTTTATGTTATGATTCTTCTATGAAAAAATATTATGAAGCCTATGACCAAAGATATCAGATCATTCATGAGAAAGGCCATTCCTGGTCCAGTGATACTCCCACGCCAATCGTCTACGATGTGATGCAGAAATATAATCTGTCTTCTTCATCCATCCTTCAGATAGGTTGTGGGGAAGGCAGAGATGCACTTTATCTTTTGAAAAAGGGATATGGTGTTACAGCTTCAGATATATCTGCCGAAGCCATCAATTACTGTAAACTTCAGAATCCTGACTATTGTGATCACTTCATTATCCTGAATTGTATCAATGATGAACATGAATATCGTTATGATTTCATTTATTCTGTCGCAGTCATACATATGTTAGTAAACGATAATGACATGATTTCTTTCTGCAGATTCATCCATGATCACCTTAACGCTAACGGGGGTTTCACTTATCTGTTCCATGGGAGATGGTGTAAACGAATCAGTAAGTGATACATCAAAGGCTTTTGATCTGGTTGAAAGAACACACATTCTGGAGTGATGGTTATTTTGTCTGTTCTATTGGTGAGGCCAACCCAGATACTATTAGAAAGTATATTGAAAACCAAGGATGATGGCATTCATCCCATCGACTGAAGATCAATGGGTTTTCTGCTAGAATTTATATGAAAAGCGGATCATCATCCGCCTGCAAGTGAACATCAAAGGGACCTGTCGGTCCCTTTTGATTACTCATTTGATTTTTCAAAGATGTCGCCGTAACTGGGAGCGCATAGGCTCAGATGGCTGTCGAACATCAGCGTACCGTCAATCTGAACGATGAAGCGTACCAGATTCTCTTCAGCGGTGTAGGAGAATTCGTAGTCTTCGCTGGTCATGTAGAGAACATCCTCATACTGCATGTAAGTGCCTTCGACCAGGGTGAGCAGACTGCAGTTGCTGATGTAGAGCGAGAAGGTGCCGTCGCTGTTGAGCGTCAGGGTCGGAGCCTGGCCGGAAGTATAGCTGCTGTCCTTGTAGGTTCCGCAGATGCTCTCGCGGTATGACTCGTCCTTGTCCTTCTTCACCGTGATCGTGACCGGCTTGCTTGAGGAATTATCGAAGCGATCCTTGGCAATGATGGTGATGCTGTAGCTGCCTTCCTTATAGGTGTTGATGACTCCTTCATAATGCATCAGCTCGGAAACGTCGCCATCCTGGGGGTCAGTAGCCTTGGCATGCTGGGTAAAGATGAAGGGATTGCCATAGAGGATCTCGATGGTGTCGGGGCAGTCGATGACCGGTGGGTCATTGTCCTTGACGGTGACCTCAAAGGTCTTTTCCGCGGTATTGCGGCCCTGATAGATCTTATAGGTAATGCTGTAGGTGCCGGGGGTTGAGGTGTCGAGATCGGATGATATGACTTCAAAAGCCAGTCCGGCATTCTGGGTATCCTGTAAGAGGTCAAGCGGATCAATGGTCTGGTTGAGTTCCAGGACATCCTGCTTCAGGGAAACGACCGGTTCAAAGGCCTTTTTCTTACATCCGCTCAAGATCAGAAGAATGCAGATAAAACTGATCAGTAATTTTCGCATTTTCCAAAACAGCTCCTTACAAAGTGTGCAAAATCACAGTACATATATTATAATATATTTACCTTAAAATGACTATATTGTTTAGGAGGGGCGTCTATGAAGAGATTTATATCCACAATTGTTATGGCAGCCGCCGCAACCGCCGCCGTAACGGCATATCTGAAGAAACTGGCTGAAAAAGAAGACGGCGTTACCGTCTATACTGCCGAAGATGAACCGGCTGAACCGGTCATCGCGGAACCGGCCGTTGAGGAAAAAACACCGGTTGAAGAAACCGTTGAGCATGTTGAAGAACCCGCTGTTGAAGAATACGTTGAACCTGTTGTTCAGGAAGCCGTAAGCAGTGTTGAAGAAACCGTTGTTCCGGTTGTTGACAGCCTGCAGGAAGCCGTTGAACAGGCCAAGCAGGATCTTGAAGAACTTTCAGAAGCCCTGACAGTGGAAGAAGAGCCGGAAGAGACATATGATGAAGGCATCGACGAATTCCTGGGTCTTGTTGAAAAGCGGATCGAAAGCGAGCAGAACGAAGCCGCTTTACCGGAACAGCCGGTTGAGCAGCCGGAAGAAGCGGTAGAACAGCCCGCTGAGGAACCGGTTGAAGAAGAAGCAGTTGAAGAAGAACCCGCTGAACAGCCGGTTGAGCAGCTGGGAGAATCTGTCGAACAGCCGGCAGAAGAAGAACCGGCTGAGGAAGTTGAACAGGAAACTGAGCAGCCAATTGTTCAGCCGTTGGAAGAACCGGCTGTTGAGCAGCTTGACTACATTGAAGACATCGTTGAAGACGAGCAGCCTGTTGCTGATCAGCCGCTGCCGGCCGATCCCGAAGAGCTGTTTGGCCAGCCGGATGAACCGGTATTTGAAAACATCGTTCCGCAGCCGGAGATTGAAGAGCAGCCGGAAGAAGCCGCTGAGGTTACTGAGGTATTCCAGCAGCCGGCCGAGGAGATGGCCGTTCCGGTAGAGAAGATCGTGGAAGAAGCCGTTGAAAAACCGGCCGAACCTGTTGCCGAAGAAACAAAGCCGGCCATGTCACCGGAAGAACTACTCGCTTCCCTTTCCCAGCAGTATCCGGAAATCTCGGTAAACAAGATCGCGACGATCATTAAGACGATCAACCGGATGAGAGAGACTTTCACGGCTGAAAAGGTTGACATCGAACACTTCATCGCTTTTGCCAATAACGCTGACCGTGACATGCTGGCAAATGTCTTCACCGTTCAGGGCATGGATGTCAAGAAAAACACCGAGGATCTGACCCTGTCAGTATTCAATACGCTGGAAAACAACGAGTCTGAACTGCTCAAGACGATCCTGACCCTGGCCAATGACGCCGTAAGGTATCACGGCACCTACAAGGGTTGGGCAATCAAGTAATACCCCCGAAACATAACGATCATGCCCCGGCTGATGCCGGGGCTTTTTCGTAAAGAAGGCAGACTTGTGGTATAATTAACAATTGAGGTTGATGTTATGAGCGTTATTCATGTAAAGGACTTAAACTACAGCTACGAAAAGGGAAAACCTGTTATCAAAAATGTCAGTTTTGATATTGAAGAAGGATCATATACTACCGTTATCGGCCATAACGGTTCCGGTAAAAGTACCATCGCCAAGCTGCTTCTGGGATTGCTGGAAAAGGAAAGCGGGACAATTGAGATCGGCGGCCTGCCGCTGACCCTGGAAAACCTCGGAGAGATCCGTAACCGCATCGGCATCGTCTTCCAGAATCCGGACAATCAGTTCATCGGTTCAACCGTTCGTGACGACATCGCCTTTGGCCTGGAAAACCACTGCGTGGAAAGAGAGAAGATGGATGGCCTGATTGAGGAGTTTGCCGAAAAGGTTTCGATGACGGAATTCCTCAACAGCGAACCGGGCAAGCTTTCCGGCGGCCAGAAACAGAGAGTGGCAATTGCCGCCGTACTGGCCATGAACCTGGGCATCATCGTCTTTGATGAGGCCACCAGCATGCTGGATCCGACCGGCAAGCGCGACATCAACCGGCTGATCAGCCAGATCCATAAGGAAAACAAGCTGACGGTTATTTCAATAACTCATGACATTGAAGAAGTAGTGCAGAGCGATAACGTTCTGGTAATTGACCATGGCACGGTTGCCATGCAGGGAACCCCGGAAGAAATATTCAAGAATGAAAAGCTGATGGTCAGAATGCAGCTGGACATTCCCTTTGTCTACAAGCTGAAAAACGCTCTGGCTGAGCAGGGAATAAAACTGGCTGATACCCTGGACATGGAAAGGATGGCGGATGAAGTATGTCAATACGCTTTGAAAAAGTAGATCACCTCTATTCGCCGAATACTCCCTTTGCCTTTCAGGCGCTGACTGATGTCAGCCTGGAACTGAGTGAAGGAAAGATCACCGCCGTTATCGGTGCTACCGGCAGCGGCAAGACGACCCTCGTTCAGCATCTTAACGGACTGCTTCTGCCTTCCAGCGGCAGCGTCATCGTAGGAGAGCAGACGATCAAAGCCGGGGAAAAGCTGAAGAATACCAAACAGCTGCGAAAGGAAGTCGGACTGGTCTTCCAGTTTGCCGAATATCAGCTGTTTGAGGAGACCGTTCTGAAGGATGTGGCTTTTGGGCCGCAGAACTTCGGGGTTGACGAACTGACGGCAACGGAAACCGCCAAGGCAGCACTCAAGACTGTCGGCATCAGCGAGGAAGACTATGAAAAGTCACCGCTGGAGCTCTCCGGCGGTCAGAAGCGCCGGGTAGCCATCGCCGGTATCCTGGCGATGCAGCCCAAGGTACTGGTTCTCGATGAACCGACGGCCGGTCTGGATCCTCAGGGAGCCAAGAGCATGATGGACCTCTTCCGCCGGCTTAACAGAGAGCAGAAGATTACCGTCATCATCGTTACGCATAACATGGAGCACGTGCTGGAATACTGCGATGAAGTGGTAATTTTGGAGAAGGGCAGGCTGATCTTCCATGACAGCGCCCGGGAATTCTTTGAGCACCCGCAGTTCATGGAAAGAGCCCGAATCGACGCCCCCAATATCATCCGCTTCCGGGAGATGTGCCGGCAGAAAGGCTTGGAACTGAGCCCGGACATCCTGACGGTTCAGCAGCTGGCCAGGGAGATCGCGAAGAGGAGGAAGAAGAGATGAACAACATAACCTTAGGAAAGTACATCCCTCTGGATTCGCCGATCCACCGCCTGGATCCACGGGCCAAGATCGTTGCCATGTTTGCGCTGATGATCTGCATTTTCATCCCGACCGGCTTTTATGGTTATGCGGTTATTGGTGCCTTGCTGGTAATCTGCTGTATTGCGGCCAAGCTGAAGGTCAGCTACGTGCTGCGCTCCTTCAAGCCAATGCTGGTCATGATGCTGTTTCTGTCAGTGGTCAATGCCTTCTTCATCAAGACCGGTGAACCGATTTTTACCATCAAGAGTTTCACGCTTTACTCCGGGGCCATTACCCAGACCCTGTACATCGTCATCAGACTGATGCTGATGATCGTCATTACTACTTTGCTGACGGCTACCACCAAGCCGCTGGACATGACTCTGGGTATTGAAGATCTGCTTTCTCCCTTACAGAAGCTGCACTTTCCGACCCATGATGTGGCCATGATGATCTCACTGGCCCTGCGGTTCATTCCGCAGCTGCTTGAAGAGGCTGAACGCATCATCAAGGCGCAGGCTTCCCGGGGCGTAGACATGGAAAACGGATCGCTGAAGGAAAAGATCAGAGCCATTCTCTCCCTGATCGTTCCCCTGTTTGTCTCCTGCTTCCAGAAGGCTGATGATCTGGCCGATGCCATGGAAGCCAGAGGCTATGTCGTAGGGGCCAAGCGGGTCCGCTACAAGCAACTGAAATTCCGTTTTGGTGATGTCATGACCATTGTTCTGGTCAATGTTCTGCTGGCCGGCTTCATTACCGCTGCCATCTGGATGGGAAAGAACAATGCGCTATAAGGCTACAGTCAGCTACGATGGTTCCCAGTTCTCCGGCTGGCAGATTCAGCCTGATAAAATCTCTGTTCAGCAGTGTCTGGAGCAGGCCATCAGCACGATCGCTAATGAACCGGTGAAGATTCACGGCTCGGGAAGAACGGATGGCGGGGTTCACGCCTATGGTCAGGTCTTTCATTTCGATCTGAACAAGAGCTATCGCGACCTGCGCCGTTCGATCAATTCCCAGCTCCCTTCCTCGATCTACATCAGGACACTCGAAGAAGTCTCGGAAGACTTTCACAGCCGCTATGACGTCTGCTGGAAACATTATGACTATCTGATAAATAACGGCGAATATGATCCGCTGAAGCGTAATTACTGCTGCTTTGAGCGGGGAAAACTTGATCAGGAAAAAATGAAAAAGGCTGCGGAAGTATTTGTCGGAACCCATGATTTCACAAGTTTTAACGCAACGGGAAAAGATGAGATTGTCAATCAGGAAAGAACGATTTATAATATCAATGTTGCCGACTGTGGCGACATGATATGCTTATCGTTCTACGGAAGCGGCTTTCTGCGCTACATGGTAAGGATGATGGCACAGACCATCATCGAAGCCGGCAAGGCAAAGATCAGCCCTGAAGAGATCAGGGAGATGCTGGAGAAGAAGGACAAGCAGGCCTGTCATTATAACGGTGACCCTCAGGGTTTGTACCTGATGGAAGTGGGCTATCAGCCATATCAGATGCAGTAGTGGCGGAATAGGTAGACGCGTACGTTTGAGGGGCGTATGGGAAATCCCGTGTGAGTTCAAGTCTCATCTGCTGCACCAGTAAAAAGAAAAAGGCGGAAACGCCTTTTTTCGTTTGACGGAGGGCTGGCAGCTGAGAAGCCACAGAAAAGTATAAAAGTGCACAACCCGCTTTTCTTATGACATAATAAGACAAAGAGGAAACGGTTATGAATGATGCAAGAGATCTGTTGAGCAAGATTGATGATCTGGAAGCGGAATACATTCGCTTCTGGAGAGTCTTGTGTGAGATTGATTCGCCAACGGAGTTTAAGGAAGGCGTCGATGCGGTAGGAAAACTGGCGGCCGAAAAGGCCGGCACCTATGGCTTTGCGGTCGAACGGTACCCGCTGGAAGAAGCCGGAGACTGTTATACCATCACTATGAATGGAAATGCTCATAAGAAACCAATCGTTCTTTCGGCACACATGGATACGGTCCATCCGGTTGGGGCTTTTGAAAGTCCCAAGACGAGGATCGAGGGAGATAAATTGTATGGTCCGGGTGTCACGGATGACAAGGGCGGCATTGCCTGTGCCCTGTATGCGATGGCGGCTCTCCATGAGATCGGCTTCACAGACAGACCGGTAAAGCTGATGCTTCAGTGTGATGAAGAGACGGCTTCACAGACTTCAGGTTTGAAGTCAATAGACTACATGCATGAGGTGGCCAGGGGCTGTCTGTGCTTCCTTAATCTTGAATGGTACAGATATGGCCAGGCGATCCTCTGGCGCAAGGGCTCCTTTTCCGCCAAGGTGAAGGTTCACGGACTCTCATATCACGCTTCCAGATGCTTCCTTGGTCACAGTGCCATCCGACAGGCTGCCAGAATGATAAGCGTTCTGGAGGAGCATAAGGAACCGGAGGGAATAACCATCAATGTCGGAGTCATCAAGGGCGGTACATTCAAGGGTGCGGTACCGGATTATTGCGAGTTTGAGTGTTCGATGAACTACATGACTGATGATCAGAAACAGGAAATAATCGAACTGTTCCAAAGACTCTGCGCAGATCCGGAAACTGAAGGAACCAGTTGTGAGGTAGAGTTCACTGAAGGATTCCCGAACATGCTGAAAAGGGATGACGCCTTTGAGGTGCTGGCCAGGATGAATGCGATATACAGAGAATTGGGCTTGAGAGAGATCGAAGCGACCTGGTCACATGGCGGGTCAGATGCTTCCCGAATGAATCAGCTGGGAATAACGACCATTGACTCCTTTGGAGTAAATGGGGCAAAGATCCATACCCCTGAAGAGGAAGCTGATCTGAAGTCGCTTAAGGATGCAGCGATCAGGATAGCCACGATGATCAGATACATTGAGGACTGATAAGCAAAAAACAAGAACGAAAAAAAGACAGTTAGATGTCTTTGTTCATTTGGGAAAATCGCAGATCAGGATTTCTCGTTTTCCATTTCAATGACCTTGCGGAACTGGGTCTCGTAAAGCTGCTTGTATATGCCGTTTTTAGCCAGGAGTTCCTCATGCTGCCCTTCCTCAGCGATCTTTCCGCCACTGATGACCAGAATGTGGTCAGCGGCCAGAATGGTGGAAAGACGGTGGGCAATGACGATGGACGTCCTTCCCTTCATCATGATGTCCAGAGCGTTCTGAATGGAACTTTCGGAAATGGAGTCCAGCGAAGAGGTTGCCTCGTCAAGGATCAGGATCCGGGGATTCTTGAGAATGACCCGGGCGATGGAGAGGCGCTGCTTCTCACCGCCGGAGAGCTTAAGGCCGCGGTTACCCACCTGAGTATCATAGCCATCCGGCTGGGAGATGATGAAGTCATGGATGTTGGCAATCTTGCAGGCTTCAATGAGTTCTTTGTCGGTAGCGTTGACCTTGGCAAACTTCAGATTATCCCGGATGGTCCCGTTGAACATGTAGGCTTCCTGGGTGACCATGCCGATGTTGTTTCTTAAGAAGGTCAGATCGATGTCCCGGATGTCCCGCCCGTTAATGGTAATGGAGCCGGAAACGACATCATATAGTCTGGGCAGCAGATTGACGACAGTTGACTTGCCGCTTCCGGAGGGACCGACAATGGCATACATCTTTCCGGAAGGTACCTTGAAAGAGAGATCTCTGATCAGGGGAACGTCTTCGTTATAGTAGAACTCCACATGATTGTAGGAAATGTTGGTATCCTTGAACTCCGGCTTCAGGGCATTCTTGCGGTTGGTTACCGAAGGCTTCATGTCCAGATACTCGAAGATGCGGGAGAACAGAGCCAGTGAACGGGTGAAGTCAACGGAGATGCTTAACAGTGATTCTACCGGACGGTACAGCCGGTTGATCATGTTAACGGTGGCGGTAATGGTACCGACAGTCAGTGAGGTGCCGTTCATCTTGATGATCAGATAGCCGCCAGCCAGATAGATCAGCAGCGGTCCCAGATTGGTGAAGATGCCCATGATGACCCTGAACCACTGTCCGGCTCGTCTTTCCTTGACGTTCATGGCAGTGACTTCGTTATTCAGCTTGGAGAATTCAGCGTTCTTGCGGTCTTCCTGGCAGAACAGCTTGATCAGCAGGGATCCGGAAACCGAGAGGGCTTCGTTGGTCAGATCGTTCAGCTCATCAGTTTTCCTCTGGGATTCAGACAGTAGTTTCCAGCGGTTCTTACCGGCTGACTTGGTAGGCAGTACCAGCAGAGGGATGACCAGAATGCCGATGATGGCCAGCTTGGAGTCCATTCTTAACAGGGCCACGATGGTGGTCACGACCGTGGCGATGTTGGAAATGCAGCTGGTGAGGGTTCCGGAGATCGCCGAGGATACACCGGAAATATCGGAGTTCATGCGGGTGATGATGTCACCCTGCTTTTCGGTAGTAAAGAAGGAATGCGGCATGGTCTGTAAATGAGAGAACATCTCATTCTTCATGTCACAGACGATCCGTGATGATACCCAGCTGTTAATGTAGCTTTCCAGTACGCCGATGACCTGAGAAAGGGTCAGAGTACCAATGGCGGCCAGACACAGCTGGATCAGCAGGTTGAAGTCCTTGCCCAGAATGGCGGTATCAATGATCTTTCCGGTGATGATCGAGGGTAATAGGCCGACGACTGCGGAAACCAGAATGATGACCAGCACCAGCAGCAACTGGAACCAGTAGGGAGAGAGATAGGAAAAGATCCGCTTGATCAGCGGCCAGCTGACCTTGGGCATGTTTTCCTTCTCTTCGTCGGTCAGAAAGCCCCGGGGGCCTAAACCGCGCATTCTTGTCATGTGTGTCTCCTTCTATTGCCCATGGATGTTGAATAAATCATAGCGGTAATGCGCTTACTGTTAGTGATGATTTTCTGAATAATTCCTGATGGCAGTCTTGAGATGCCCCTCAGCCTCTTCAATGTACTTCAGAGCGGCCGGCATGTCGGCCCCGGTAAGATAAACGAAGATGGCGGCCTTCAGATTTCCGTTGGTCTTGCTGTAGAGCTGTTCAGCTTCTTCCTCTGAGCAGCCGGTTGCCCGTCTGAGCGTGTTGTAGACGCGCTGTACCAGCTTTTTGTTGGTCGGTTTGACATCGACCATCAGGTTATTGTAGGCCCTGCCCAGACGAATGAAAGTTGTAGTGGAAATCATGTTGAGGATCAGCTTCTGAGATGTTCCGGCCTTCATTCGGGTGGAACCGGAAATGACTTCCGGACCGGTCACTACCTCAATGCGGTATTGAGCCGTCTGGCCGAGCTCACTGTTCTGATTGTTGGTGAGGGCGACAGTGGCGGCGCCGATCTTATTGGCTAAGTCAAGAGCAGCAATGGTATAGGGGGTACGTCCGGAGGCAGCTATGCCAACCAGAACATCGCCTTCAGAGATGCCGTAGTTTCGGACATCCTCTTCAGCCATCTGCCGGTCATCCTCAGCACCTTCCTTAGCCTTGTAGAGAGCGGAGAAACCTCCGCACATGATGGCCTGAACGGTTTTCTCGTCAACACCATAGGTGGGCGGGCACTCAGCCGCGTCAATGAAACCCAGCCGGCCGGAAGTTCCGGCGCCGATGTAGAAGAGATGGCCGCCTTTTTTGAGCCGGTCAACGATGACTTCAACGACTTCAGCAATCTCATCAAGATGATGGCTGATGGCCTCGGGAACGGTGCTGTCAGCACGGTTGATGGCCTTCAGAATTTCAATGGTCGACATTTCGTCGATGTTCATGGTGTCATTATTCTGCTTTTCAGTTTCGAGTTTTTCCAGATTGATCTTCATAGTATACCTCTTTCTAACATTATATTATTTCGGTGCTATAATGAAAACGGAAAAGGAAAGGTCAATATGAATAATAATGTCAGAAAATACTTTGAGCTAGCCAAAGAGAACCTTGACCTTGTTGTCGAAAAGAACGAAGAAGAGATTCATAAGGCTGCGGAAATGTTCAAGCAGTGCATGGACAATGACGGCATCGTTCAGCTTTTCGGCCTGCGGCACGGCCTGGGCTTTGCCATGGAACTGGGCTATCGGGCCGGCGGACTGATGCCGTTTCACAAGATGACGGTCAACGACCTGGTCATGAAGGGCCTCATAAGCCAGAAGGAATACGAAGATCCGGCTGTCTATGACGATCTGAGCGTTGCTGACAAGCTTTTAGGCTGCTACAACATTCATGATGAGGACATGTATGCCATTGCTTCTGATACCGGATGTGAAGCCATTGCGGTCGAAGTAGCTCTGAAAGCCAAGGCAAAAGGACAGAAGGTCCTGGCGGTCATCAATAAGCGGGCAGCTGATGATGCTGAAAGCCACCATCCCAGCGGAAAGAAACTGGAAGAGGTAGCGGATTTGACCATCGATACCAAGGCTCCGTATCCGGATGTCAACATCGAAGTTGAACCGGGAGTCAGGATGTCTTCTCTGAACACCTTCAACGGCAACATCATTGCTCAGTGCATTACCGTTGAGACCTATGATCTCTACCGGAAGGCCAACGAAGACTGCCCGATCCTGTTAAGTCAGAATCTGGCTGGAGCGGACGTTCATAACAAGCTGATCAGCGACAAGTACAAAGGCAGGTGGAACTCATGAAGATCAACATGCATACTTTCCATGACGAACTGTCAGGCATCATTGACAAGCTTTATGACACTCAGGGCGCCAACATTGAAAAGGCCGGTGAAATATGTGGTGAAGCCATAGAAAAGGGCGGCGTCATTCAGGTCTTTGGCTCCGGCCACTCCATCGGCTTCGGTCTGGAGATGCGCAACAAGGCCGGCAGTCTGTATCCCATTCATCAGCTGCTGATGAATGACTTTGTCAAGATGGGTTATACCACCCTGGAAGATTTCAAGGACATGAACAACATCTTTGAAAGAAGAAAGGGCGTTGCCGAACGGCTCTTCAAGATCTATAACATCGGCCCGGAAGATGTCTTCATCATCATTTCCAACTCCGGCATCAATGGCGTGGTCATCGACATTGCCATCGAAGCCAAGAAGGCAGGTCATAAGATCATCGTCGTCACTTCCTGGCAGCATACCAATTCCGAGAAGTCCCGCCACGCCTCCGGCAAGAAACTCTATGAATTTGCCGACGTGGTCATTGACAACTGCGGCCCGACCGGTGACGCGCTGATGCCGACCGACAAGATCGAAAAGGTCGCCAGCATTTCTTCGATTACCGGCGTCATCATCGGCCAGACCATCGAACTGGCAGCCTGCGAGAAGCTTAAGGCTGACGGCTATGAACTGCCGGTAAGACGGCTGGAAGACAGCGAAGAGAACATCGCCTTTAATCGCCGCATGGAAGAAAAGTATGAAGGGAGACTGAATAATGAATACTGAGTTTGAATACATGAACCGGATCACCGAGATCCTGCAGCAGGTCTATGAGACCAACAAGGACAGCATCAAGATGCTGGCCGAAAAGTTTGCCGAAAACATCATGGCTGACAAGCTTATCCATACCTTTGGAACCGGACATTCCCACATGCTGGGAATCGAACTGTTTGCCCGGGCCGGCGGTCTGGGAAACGTTGACGCCATGCTTGATCCCGACACTCTGACCGCCTTCGGTGCCGTCAGAAGCAGCCTTTTGGAAAAGACCAACGGTCTCTCTGACATAATTTATGACAACTATAAGATCGAAAAGGGCGACATCATGATCATCACCTCCAACAGCGGCCGTAACCCGATGCCGATCGAGATGGCCATGAGATGCAAAAAGGAAGGCATCTATGTAGTCGCCATCACTTCCCTCAAGCAATCCAGTGCCATGACGTCCCGGCATCCTTCCGGCAAGCGGCTGTTTGAACTGGCCGACTGCGTGCTGGATAACTGCACGCCTTCCGGCGACGGCTGTCTGAACATCAACGGTTACGTTACCGGCGCGGTAAGCTCGATTGCCTCAATGTTTTTGGTCAATACCATTACTTCCGAAGCGCTGAAGATCGTCACCGCCAAGGGCTTCAAGCCTTATGTCTTCCAGTCCCAGAATGTGGACGGCTTCGACAACGACGCCATCTACAGGCATTTTGAAGGCCGGATCAAGCACTTCTAAAACGCTCCAGAATAAAGCAGAAGAAAAGATGTGTTCCTAACGAACACATCTTTTATGTTTCTGATAAACGGCTGATTCAGTCAAACTCCTTCAGTGTTTTGACGATCTCCAGCTTGGTCTCTTTTGACATGATGTCGGTGAAGGTCTCGTAGGTATAGATGATTTCATCAGGCGGCAGCACGTAGGGAGAGTAGCCATTGCTGTAGCAGGCCAGGAAAGCCTTGTTGGGATTCAGTACGGAAAGGTAGTAACTGAACAGCTCATTGGGTTCAAAGATGATCTTGACAGCGCCCAGATTGAGCTGCGTGAGTACGGAAGTCTTCTGCCATCTTTCCGGATGTGCAATCAGATTCTTCCTGGCTTCCTTGCCCAGTTCAATGGTATACAACTCCCGCTTGGTGAGGTTGTCGGGGAGCAGGGAAGTATCGATGTCACTGAGATCATAGGTCAGCTCAATTTCCTTATCCTTCCAGGTAAGCGTCAGCGGACGGCGGTTAGCAGGCTGCTGGCGCAGCCAGTTGACCTTGTCAGCCAGCCGCTGCCCCAGCTGGACGACACTGCCGTAGTTCTGTCCGGTTCTGGTGAAGCGGGTAGAGACATCACCGGCAGCACCCTGCAGGAAGGTGAAGTCGACTTCGTTTTCTTCTTCCTTAAGCCTCTTGAGCATGTAGCCGACATATTCGCTGGTGAAGAAGTGAGTATCCTCGGCTTTCATTATCGTAGGATGGCAGTTGTAGTTGATGATGTCGATGATCTCCTGATCATCATCATAGATCTGAACCAGATTCAGCAGTACGGTGGCTTCGTGGTTGCTGATGCGGCTGGTGCCGACGCCCTCATAGGGCAGGGACTTGTAACTGGCTGTCAGTGTACCTTCGTGGAAGTCCAGGGACTTGATGCCCTCAAAGACGGTTTCCAGGCATTGGCTGTAATAGGTCTCGTCGCGGGTGTAGCCGCCATAATGGTTGTGGGTACAGGAGACAACGATCTTGACCGGCTTGGGGAAAAGCGGCTTGACCAATTCCGTCAGTTTTTCGGTAAAGGTGTAGTCGATTCCCAGAAGGTCCATGGAAACGCTGATGAAGTAGCGGCTCTGATTGGCTAAGGCCAGGATACGCCCATTCAGGGAGTCGTGAACTTCCGCTACCGGTTCGGTCTGACAGGAATGTCCGAACTGTTTTACCGGCTGCTGGGGGTCAAGATTGATCTGCTTAAAAGCGTATAGCATTATTCATCATCCTTCTTTCTTTCCGCTAACGATTCCTTAAAGGTCTTCAGAATGAGACCGCGGTTATAGTAACAGTTGAGATAGGAGGTCTTGACCTTGGCTTCGTAGGTCTCAACCAGCGGCTGGTATTCGGGCAGCTGCTGAAGCAGGATGTTGGGAAGGATCAGGATCTCCTCCGGCTTGGCCGGGTCATAAGTGACATAGACATGTCCGGAAGGGATGGACTGCTGCTGCAGGGAGAATTTCTCGATGCAGTGGGTATGAATGGTATTCAGATCGTTATCGATGACGGTCAGGTCCAGGTCCCAGAGCATGTAATTGCGAAAGCGGGAATCGCGGATCATCTGTTCCGTCTTGCCGCCGTTGATCTTTGCCAGGGCAATGTGACCTTCTCTGACCTTTTTCATGACTGCCCGGCGGGCAACATTGAGATCGTAGTCAGCATAGATGAAAGTGGCCAGAAAGACTGCGGCGATGTAGATGCCAAAGACAAGAACGCTGTTATCCTGCCACATTCTGCGGTTCAGCAGCAGAATGATCAGGATGACAACGGCAGCCACGGCGATGGCGCCGATCATGGCTGTTGATCTTTTGTAGTATTTAAGTT
>JAEEHC010000052.1 GCA_016280635.1 Erysipelotrichaceae bacterium | reverse complement strand
TGATTTACGCCTGTTAGTAGAAAAACTAGGAGGAAGAAAGAATGGCACGTTACACAGGTCCAGTATGGAAGCAGTCCAGAAGATTAAACTTCTCTGTTCTTGAAACTGGCGAAGAATTAGCCAAGAGGCCCTACATTCCGGGTCAGCATGGCGCACCGAACAAGAGGATCAAGTACTCAAACTATGGTCAGCAGTTAGCTGAAAAGCAGAAGATCCGTTTCACCTACGGCGTCAACGAGAGACAGTTCTCCAACACCTTTGACAGAGCTGTCAAGGCCAAGGGCGTTACCGGAACCGTCTTCCTGCAGTTGCTGGAGTCCAGACTCGACAACATCGTTTACCGCATGGGTCTGGCCAGAACCAGAAGAGGTGCAAGACAGTTCGTCAACCACGGTCATGTACTGGTTAACGGCAAGAAGGTAGACATCCCTTCATTCCAGGTTAAACCGGGCAGCACCATCGAAGTCAAGGAAAACATGAGAAACAACAGAGTTGTCTTGGAAGCTCTCGAAGCAACCCTGAATACCCCGGCATTCGTCACTTTTGACAAGAATACCATGAAGGGCACCTACGTCAGACTTCCTGAACGTAATGAACTCAACGCTGACTTCAACGAACTGCTGGTAGTTGAATACTACAACAGAAAGAAATAGTCATTCTAAGGCAGGAGGCGCAAGCCTCCTTTCCTTATGCTCTGCCGATCATAAGAAAACCTCTGATACCGTTTAAGATATCAGAGGCTTTTTATAATGTCACAATGCCTGTATCAGTTTTCTCTTCTTCTGAGCACGATGAGATTCATCATGATCAGTGAGCCTAACATTACATAGATGTAATATGGCAGCAGGTAGGCACCGTCACCGGTATCCGGCACCTCAACATAGTTGATGAACTCCGGAATGTTGACCAGTTCGCCATCCACGCTCCATTCAACACTTACTTCAATGACACCGCCGTTGTCCGTCAGCGTAACCGTAGCGGTAAATGTCCGCTCGTCATAGGTCATGCCTTCCTCCGGATCTTCAGGAATGACTTCATTGACTGTAAAGATCAGCTCGGTGGTCGTTTCGCCATCAGCGAAGATGGTACGGTCAACCTTGATGATTGTGAAGGCAACATTGCCATCGGCATCATTAACGGCTGTTTCAATGAGTTTTCCATCCTGATCGCGCAGTTCGAAGGTGAACTGACCAGCCTGAATCGTTCCGCCTTTCAGCGTCTTTGTGGCTTCAAGCACAATTTCGCCTCTGGGATCATATTCATTCACGAACATGAAGGTGTACGGACTGCCATCCTCGCCATCGCTGACGATGATATTTCCTTCCCCGTCATCGGTAAGGGTCAGAGTTACAGTGTAAACCGTATCATCATAACTGTAGCCCGGCTTGTCATCATTGACTTCCCGGATCGTGTAAGTTAAGGCCACGCTTTCCAGATAGCCGCCCTGGCCGTCCTCAAAGATCGAGCGGTCCCAGGTCAGCTTATCAAAACTGAACTTGCCTTCGGCATCATTGGTCACTGTCTGGACGACATTGCCTTCTTCATCAAGCAGCTCAACCGTGAACATACCTTCTTCAAGGTCGTGACCGATGAGCTGTTTTTCACCTTCAATGACATACTCGCCATTGGCGGCGTAGGTATTGGTGAAGGTGAAATTATACGGACTGCCGTAACCGCCGTCATTGACAACGATATGGCCTTTGCCGTCATCAGTGAGAGTCAGGTTTACAGTGTAAACCGTATCATCATATGTATAACCCGGCTTATTGTCGTTGACTTCATGAATAGTATAGGTAAGTGTTACGCTTTCCAGATAGCCGCCCTGTCCGTCCTCAAAGATCGAGCGATCCCAGGTCAGCTTGTCAAAGCTGAACTTGCCTTCGGCATCATTGGTAACTGTCTGGACGACATTGCCTTCGCCATCAAGCAGCTCAACCGTGAACATGCCTTCTTCAAGGGTCAGGCCGTTAAGCTGCTTTTCGCCTTCAATGACATATTCGCCTGAAGACTCATAGCTGTTTTCAAATTTAAAGACATACGGGCTGCCATCCTCGCCATCATTGACGACGATGTTTCCTTCGCCATCATCGGTAAGGGTCAGAGTTATGGTGTAAACCGTATCATCATAACTGTACCCCGGCTTGTTATCGTTGACTTCCCGGATCGTGTAAGTTAATGTTACGCTTTCCAGATAGCCGCCCTGGCCGTCCTCAAAGATTGAACGGTCCCAGGTCAGCTTGTCAAAGCTGAACTTTCCATCGGCATCATTGGTTACCGTCTGAACGACATTGCCTTCTTCATCAAGCAGTTCAACCGTGAACATGCCTTCTTCAAGTGTCATTCCGGTAAACTGTTTTTCACCCTCAATGACATACTCTCCCTTGGAATCATAGGTGTTAATGAAGGTATTATTATCCAGACCGCTGTAGTAGGCCTGAACATCCAGCGTGCCGTCACCATTGTCGGTAAATTCGACCATGACGGTGATGGTACCATTGGAATATGTCATGCCGCCGGCCTCTCCCGCGACTTCCTCGATTGTATAGATGAAGGGCAGATCATCGACATCTTCGGACAACAGATATTCAAGCTTGCTGAAGATGACATTGCCGTCGGCATCGTTACTGACTGTTTCAATGATGTTGCCGTCCGCATCCTTCAAAACAAAACTGAATTCGCCGCCCTTCAACTTCAGGCCATTGAGTTCTTTCTTGGCGCTCAGTACAACTTCGCCTTCAGCATCATAACTGTTGGTGAAGGTGAAGGTATACGGACTGCCGTCTCCGCCGTCAGTGACAATGATGTTTCCCTCACCGTCATCGGTAAGTGTCAGAGTAACCGTATAAACTGTATCGTCATAGGTATAACCCGGCTCGCCGTCGTTGACTTCCTGGATCGTGTAAGTAAAGGTTACGCTTTCCAGATAGCCACCCTTGCCGTCCTCAAAGATCGAGCGGTCCCAGGTCAGCTTGTCAAAGCTGAACTTCCCGTCTTCATCATTGGTTACCGTCTGAACGACATTGCCTTTTTCATCAAGCAGCTGGACCGTGAACATGCCGGCTTCCAGCTGGCCGTTAAATTCCTTTTCACCTTCAATGACATATTCACCTTCAGAATAATAGGTGTTGATGAAAGTATTGTTCTCCAGGCCGCTGTAGTAAGCCTGAACATCCAGCGTTCCGTCACCGTTGTCGGTGAATTCAACTAAAACAGTCAGAACGCCCTGCGAATAGGTGATTCCGCCCAGGCTTTCTGTCACTTCTTCAATGGTATAGATGAAGGGCTGGTCATCGCCGTCTCTTGACAGCAGGTATTCAAGCTTGCTGAAGACGACCTTGCCGTTGGCATCGTTGGTTACTGTTTCAATGATGTTGCCGTCAGCGTCCTTTAAAACGAAGCTGAATTCGCCTTCCTGCAACTTGCGGCCATTAAGTTCCTTCTTAGCTTCAAGGACAACATCACCACGGGCTTCATAAACGCCATATTTATTGGTGTATTCCACGTTGTGCTCGGTATTGCCGTAAACAATTCCAGAGACCGTGCCGTCAGCACTTACTGTCGGCTGATTATCTGCCGGACTGTCAACAAACTCACCATTTTCATTTTTGATTCGGTTGTAAGCATCCACGGAAAGGAAGCCGTAGCCTTCCGGCATGTCGGCGTCTTCCTCACGGAAGCTGTAGGTGCAATCCTGCGGTACGTTGATAAAGCGCACATACTGGCCGTATTTCAGTTCCAGTTCAATCTGATTGGTTGACGCAAAGTGCATCTTATAGCCGATACGGGTACCGTCGGCATCGTAAATATGATAGGCGATCGGGTCATTCTGATGGGCCAGCCATTCTTCGCTGGCTCCCGTAGTTCCGCTGACATCAGTACGGGTATCCCAATCCAGATTAAAGGTATAGGGATTGCCATCGGGATCGAGAATTGAGCCGCGGATGATGAAGGTCTCTTCGCAGTCAGGATCGAGAACATTGAAGTAATCGACGACGTACTTACTGACGTTGATGCCGCCTTTGACGACATTTTCCGCAGTCAGGCTCATGTTGTCATCGCTGTCTCCCAGATATTCCTTGACGATGTAGACTTCTCTCTCCAAGAATTCCTGAACAAGCTTGCTTTCGTCGCCATCGCAGGCTTCCAGAGCTTCAGCCAAAGAATTAAAGCCATAGTACATGGGACGCAGTATTTCACTGACGATCTCATAGTGGTAATCGATACCTGGCTCAGTAAGCCGGTATTCATAGCCCAGGTTGCAGTCGTCGCCATCGGCATCGACCAGACCCGGGGAAATATAGAAGGTTGTAGCCCAGTTATTGCCGTCACTTAACAGTATCTCACTGCTGTTGGTGACCAGATTGCCGTCGGGATCAGTATAAGACACCTCAAACGGTTCCCAGTCATCGTCACCGCCGCCATAAGGACGGCGTTCCAGAACCAGAACAACGGAATCGACACGGTCTTCACCGCCGGTCAGTTCATCAGCGAAAACCTTGCTGACGGAGAACGGCATCGAATTGACAACCAGAGGATCGACTTCGTCGAAGTAGATCGGCGGCATGGCATCACCAACGATTGTTACCTTGCCGTTTATGTATTGGCTTGGATAATAGGTAACATAGGCGTCTTCGGTATTGGTCTTGACGGTATAGATGTCGCCAACCTTGACGATCTGATCCTTGATCTCTTCAGGCAGCTCATCGTAGGTGATCGTGTTATTGTTCAGATCAGTTACCAGGTCGGTTGCCTGCTGTGAGGGCCAGACACGGAAACTGACTGTATAGGTAATGTCATTGCCCAGCTGGAATTTATCACCCATGTTCCATTCAACGGCACCGGTCTCCGCATTAAACGAAGCCTCATTGCAGTTTTCGGACTTCGGATCCCAGGGTTCTTCAATCAGCTGACCATCTTTCATATAGGATTTGGTATAGGTAAAGCTCTCAATGTCGACATTGCCGGGATAGGCTTTGGCAACCAGGGAAGACAGACCGGTAATGCCGTCTATCATGTTCACCCCGCTCCAGCCGATCTGACCGATGATGGCGGCCTTGATCTCCTCAAATGCTTCAACAAGATCTTCCTCATTTTCGGCGGTAAAGCTGTGATCAGCGCCGAGTTCAGCGTCAGCGGCAATGCGCGCCATGTTGGTAACATCACTTGATATGCCGATGGTGAAAAGGCTCTTACCCATTTCGAGAATGCTCTCGACCTCCGCAAAGGCGGCAGCATAATTCCGGCCCTTGGCGTCGCTGCTGCCCTGACCGAAGACATTGTAATTCCGGTAGTACTCGGTATTGGTCGCCGTTGACATGTCGCTGTCGCTTCTCAGGTTAGCGTCAGTAACATCATAGCGGGTCATGCGCCAGGTGGGGTCACCGTCAGAAACGAAGATGATGAAAGTGGCCCGGCCCGGATCAACTTCGATGCGGTTGGCCGTTCTTAAAGCATCTTCCCAGTTAGTGCCGCCGATAGCCGTTAATGACTCGATGGCGTCATTAAACACTTCCGGGTCATCGGTAAACTCCTGAACGACATTAGCCCGGTTGGAGAAGGAAACCAGAGCCATCCTGATCAGTTTTTCGCCTTCTCTGTTGACATGCTCATCGGAAAGCAGGCTTTCGGCCAGCCATTGAGCAGCCTGGTTGGCAACTTCCAGTCGGCTGGAGCCGGAGAAGTCGCTGGAATTCGCTTCGTGTCCTTCCATGTCTCTGTTCATGCTGCCGGAGATGTCATAAATAACGATGACATCAGCAAGCTTCTCCACTTCCAGAGGGACTTCATGGCCGGTAATGCTCAGCGAAAGGGTACGGGTGCCGTCGTGGTTGTTTCTTGACGACTTCAGGATGTTAGGTATGTCCGGATCTTCCTCATTGACATAGAGAGTCGGCGTGCCGCCTTCAGTCGGCTGTGTCTTGGCCTTGTATACCATGTAGATGGCATCGTTGTTTCCCAGATTGTGGATGGTACCACTGGTATCATAATAGGAATATACCGTAACCCGGTTGTCAGTTCTGGCTCTCAGATAAGGCTGGATATTAGTCTTGGTCGATGAACCGCTGGCAACGCGGTAAGCGTAATCAAATTCATAATCAGACATGTCATAGATCAGATAGTTCGGAGCCGTATTGCGGCTGATATCGGGAGTTCCATGATTAAACTGGCTGGCCGGTAATTCAACAAAAGTATCTCCGTCCATGTAGCCATAGTGAATACTGACCCGATAGGTAGAACTGCTCTGAGTCCAGGAGACTGTATACACTGAAAAGCTTCCGGTCTCAAAGGACATGACCGGATGGTCATTGCGCATCGTTAATTCACCCAGCAGACCGGCAAAGCCAGTCGCCACGATTTCCGGTTTAATGCCTTCGGTGGTTTCCCGCAGGTGAGAAACCATGACAGAGGAAAGGAATTCCTCTTCACTTACGCCTTCAGGCAGAGTTCTTCTTACAACCTCAACCTGGACAGGCACCAGAGGCTCAATCTCCCTGCCCCGACTGTCGATGATGGCAATGTCAAGCACATCCATGGGTAAACCGGCATCGATGCTGATGACAGCACTGTCATCATTCAACGGCTGGCTTACCATGTTGGTTTCTGTAAGCGGAAGCAGCTGGCCATTGTTCATGATTTCTGCTGCCGTCTGATACTCCAGACTGGACTGCTCTATTTCCGTTACCGCCAACCGGGCACCATCCGGTATGCCGGCTTCATCGCTGAAGCGTACGGTTACTTCGTAGTTTTCGCAGCTGTCAAATAAGATGTGACTGGTGAGCAGGTTCTTCACTGGAAGTGAAAAAACCGCACCTGAAATGATGGCAAGTGTCACAATTAGCGCGGTAAGATGGGTTCTGATTCTTGACATGTTCGTAATTCTCCTTGCTGATTGAAATTGCTGATCAGAATGTAATCTGACCTCACACAAAAAAATAGCTGGTGAACGACGTCAATGCGGACACCTGCAAGTACCTTATAAACGTCATTCTCTATTAAATATGATAAAGTATGGCTGTTTTCGTTGTAAAGAAAAAGCAAGCGCTTACTTAATCGATTGCTCGGTTTTTTAGACACTGCATAATTCAGAAGTTCATTTTACAGAATCATGGTATTTCAATGCGGAAAAAGTATTGAAAAGTACTGAAATAAACGCTCGCTGCTGCTCTGATTTTTTGATGGACAATTCAGTATTATCAGCTTTAAGAAGTCATGCACAACGATGCTAATTTGACTGTTTCCCGGCATCAATTTCACACAAAAAAACACTGCCTCAGCAGTGTTCTTTCAGTTCATTGGCTTGGTTATTAAGGTAATCGAAATGACGACCCGCAGTCCTGTCAGCGTCTCCCGCCCATACTCTATTTCATAAGTTTTATTATGCGTAATCAGCAGGCAATCCTTAAATGCCAGGCGCCAACCGCTATTTTCTGAAGATTCTTCCGCTAAGCAGGTCGCTGATGGAATCGCGCGATACCTCGATGTTGAACAGATGCTGGGGAACGTTGAACTTGGCGCTGACGATGAAGTACAGGCCGAATATCAGCACGCCCATGACACCGGTGTACATCAGGGTTATCAGCCTGGACTGTACGGTAATGTCGAACTTCAGCTGGGTAAGAATGGCAGCCAGAATCAGCATGGGAAGCAGAGCCAACCAGGCCAGCGTACAGTTATCAAAGATCTTCTTGAAGCTGGGGTTAAAATGCTTCTCGATGAAGAAACAGGCCCCGCCGATGAAGACGACATATTCAATGGTCTTGCAGATATAATAGCCGTTGACACCGAAGTGTCCGAGCCAGAAGATCAGCGTCGTAGTAACAAAGACCAGCTGAACGCAGCTTAAGGCAATATAGATTTTTCTCAGCTTCAGGGCCACCAGGATGCTGGAAAGGACCATGACAACGATCCATAACAGCTGGATGATCAGCGAGCGGGCCAGCAAATAGGCGCCGACGTCAAGGCTGGAATTGCCGTACATGACGAAGTAGATCTCCCGGGCAAAGAAGACCATGAAGAAGACCAGCGGAACGGCCAGGTAATTGACCGTTTCCAAAACCTTCTGGATCATCTCCCGGATCTTCTCCTGATTGTTCTTGGTAATAGCCTCGGTAATGTGCGGTATCAGCGCCAGGGAGAAACCGGTAGCGATGACCTGGGGAATACTGCAGATCTTGTGAGCTTCATAGTTGATGATGCCCTGATAGGTCGTGATCATGTAGGGATCAGTACCGTATTTCTGCAGACCGGTTGATAACATCAACAGGATGAACAGACCGGAACTGTTGGTAACGACTGTAGAGATCAGATAGGGAACGGCATATTCCATCAGTTCCTTAAACACTCCCTTGTGAGTTGCCGTGCTTTCAGCACTCTGCTGGGGAATGGCTATCTTATGCTTTCTTTCGTAGATTAGGAAATAGATGATCGTGGCGATTGCGGAAATGCTGGTGGAAGCCACACCCATGTAGGCAGCCCAGATCCTTTCCATGTTCAGCAGATAAACGCAGATGGCGGAAGCTCCTAACAGGAAGGCTACCCGGATCAGCTGTTCCAGAACCTGAGTGAAGGCGTAGATCTTCAGTTCCTTGAAACCCTGATAGACGCCGCGGAAATAACTCAGAAGCGGAACGGCGATCATGGCAAAGGAAACGATGACCAGTACCGTGCGGGTCTTGGTGATGTAGTCCTCGCTGACCCCATCAGGAATGACCAGCATGGCAAAGGACTTGGAGAAAAGAATCAAGGCTGAGCAGGCGATGAAGCCAAACAGCAGCATTACTCTCCGGGAGATCTTCCGGACCAGTTCCACAGCCTTGTAGTCATTCTTGGCCGCATACTTGCTTATTAAGGCCGCGATCGCGAAAGGCATGCCGGACAGGCAGATCTGCAGCACATAGTCATAGATGGTATAGGCATAGGAATAGAAGACCGTATTGTTTCCGGCCAGTTTCTTGAACGGTATGACATAGAGCAGGCCAATGGCCTTGGTGATGAAAACACCGGCCGAACCGGTCAGGGCACCGGCGATGATGGACTGCTTCTTTCTGTTATCCTTAACAACTTCACTCATTTCATTTCACCCTTTATTCATAGCTGGCAAACAGCGTGATGTACTCACGTCTGCTGCTGACTTTGCTGGAATCAATGTATTCGACCATTAAACCGATCCTTAACTGCGGTTTCTCGGAAACCAGTGACAGCGTCAGTCCGGCAACGAAACCCTTCTCCTTGTCAAAGATGTTGGGCATCATGTTATAGACGGCATCATCGAGAATGCCGACTGAAGGCATCATGTTTTCCCGGTCGATCCTGGCACTCAGGTCATCAATGACAGCCAGTGCCTTGATCTTGTACATGGCGACCCGGGGATTGTCAATGATGACATCATAGCGGTAGGTACCGTCTGAAAGCTTATTAACTACCAGTTCCGTATTGTAGTTCTGGGACTTATTTAACTTGTTTTCCTCTTCGAGAATGGCCTGATAGTATGTCATGTAGGCATCATATCTTTCCTTGTCCAGTTCCCTGGTAACATCTGAACCGCAGCCGCTCAGCAGCAGCAGTGCCAGAATTGCCGTTAATAGTTTCTTCATTTTTCCGCACCTGCCATCTTATACAGCATCATGAAGATGCCAATTTTCTTTCATACCGCTCTATTTTAGCATACAAAAATGATTTAAGCACTACTTAGCGCTTAACTGACCGCAAACAAAGCCATAGTAAAGGCCGCTTAATGCGGCCTGTTTCGAATCAGTTCTTGGTTGAAGCTTTGCGTTCGTAGATGTAGTTTAGCTTGTAATCCCTCTCCTTGACGGTTTCTCCGTTGAGCATCTTGGTCATGACGCGCATGGCCAGCGCTCCCAGGTCGTATGACGGGATGACAAAGGATGATATTCTCGGTCTTACCATGTCATTGATCCGTGAATCGAGGACACTGATGACATCCGTATCCTCTGGAACTCTGATGCCGTTTTCCCGGCAGGTGTTCAGGACGGCAACGGCCTGGGAATCTCTCATGCTGATGACCACATCGTGCTTGTGCCTGGAGAAGTATTCGTTGAGGAACTCGTAGGAGTTGTGATACTGCTCGGGAATCTCCACATAGCCGTCAAACTTCTTGCCATGTTCCTCATACGCCCGGCTGATGCCGCTGATGATCTGGCTGATCGTATCAGGGTTCTTCCGGTCTTCTACGATGATGATGTCATCAATGCCCTTGTCAAGATACTCATTTACCAGCTCATAGAGGGCCTGAGAGTAGTCAACATAGACATTGCAGCTGGAAAGATTGGTCGTCTTGTGTCCGATGTACACCATCGGGACCTGGAAAGAGTTAAGCACTTCACTCTCGCTGTTGGACAGTGACTCATTGTAGATGATGACACCGTCAGCCCGCGACTTGACGATATTGTCGATGATCTCCGACATTTCATTGATCGAAGAACTGGTCGTGTGCAGCGTGATGTTGTACTTGTAAATCTTTGCTACATCAAGTAAACCATTGATGATCTTACCAATGTACAGGAAACTGGAATCGGGAACCACCAGTGCAATGGTCGTGGTCTTTTTCAGAGCCAGACCCTGAGCAACGGCATTGGGCCGGTAGCCCAGCTTGACGATGGCAGCTTCGACCTTGTCCTTGGTCTCCTGCTTTACTAATCCTGAATCATTTATGACACGAGAAACCGTAGCAAGAGATACTCCCGCCTCATTGGCAACTGAATAAATAGTTACTTTCTTTTTCTCGCTGTTACTCATAAACAATTACTCTTCTTTGCTTTCTTCTTCCTTGGCTTCTTCCTTGGGCTGTAAGGCTTCCTTTACGGCTTCAACGGCCTTGTTGTAGGCTCCGGTAACCGCGTTGACAGCACCGACAACAGTCTCTCTGACCTTGGGATCATGAGTGAAATCATGATACTTTTCCGCAAAGGTATCAGCGGCGTTCTTGACGTTTTCGCCGACCTTATCGGTAGTAGTTCTGACAGTCTCGTTCTCTCTGGCCTTGTTGTAGGCGTTGGTGACGCCTTCCTTGACATTGTTGGCAACCTTTTCATAGGTTTCCTTGGCCTTGTTGAACACTTCGGCGGTCTTCGGATTGTCCTTGACATCCTTGAAGGTCTTGCTGACAGACTCTACAACATTGTTGACGGCCTTACCGAAATCATCCAGATAACCCTGAACCTTTTCCTTGCTGAGGTCAACATTTGACAGTTTGGACTTCAGGTCTTCAACGGTCTTGGCCAGCCCGTTCTTGACATCATTCAGAGCATCTTTCATTCTGCCTACGGCATCATTGAATTCTTCGTCTTCCAGTCCTTCGATGTCTTCATCGAGATTCTGATTTGCTTCTTCGAATTTCTTTTCGTCTTCCATTTAATTTTCCTCCTTTTTCTGTTCAACTATCGTAACTTCGTTATCTTTCTTGGTCAGATTTTCCAGGATCGAAGTTAACATGTTTCTGATGGTCTCGTATTCCTGTGCCCATTTCTTAATGGCCTTGCTGATCAGAGACGACAGGGTCACTCTGACGCTTTCCACGGACATGGACATGTTGTTGACCGCCTTGACAGTGGTATTGAACTCACCGAGATAGCCTTTCACCAGATCCAGTGACTGATTGGCGGAGCCAACGGTCGTATCAAGTGAGGAGACGATCTTGTTGATCTTAGCCAGCAGGACGATCAGGATGATCAGGGCAATAACGCCGAGTATCGGCAAAACCAGGCCGAATACCCTGCTGATCTTTTCAAAAATTTCCATAAAACATTACCTCATAACTATAGTAGCGCAAAATGTAAGCATTTTCAATAATGCTTATCGGATTTTTCAGTACATTTCAGCCACAAAAACGCTTAATTTCCCTTCTTATCGGAGATCAGCGGCTTGATGGCATTGTACAGCTTGCCGCCCTTGGTCGTGCCGTATACCTTTGCCAGAGCGTTATTGAGACCCTGCTTGGTCTTGTACTTGAGAATGTACTCGGTGCAGAGCTTGGCATCCTTCTCATCCTCAACGGCCTTGCTTACCTGAGTGAACATGTCCTTCTCGCGCTGCATGACATCCTGCTTGGTCAGGTCCGCGACCAGAGAGGTCCTGACATTGCGCTTCTGCCACCACTTAATGACGCTGGCAAAGCCATGGTCATTGCTGACGATGACGTATTCATCCTTCTTATCTTCACATATCAGATAGCCCAGATAACTTACCAGCTGGAAATCAAGGGCGTTCTTGCTGCCGACTTCCACCTTGAAGTAATTTATCTTAGCCTGCGATTCATTGATCTTCTTATGCAGAGAGAAGGTGATCTTGTCAGCGTTGACACTATAGAAGATGAAAACACGGTCGTTTTCCTTGAGGTTGCCGATTCCGTTCAGACCGTCAGACTTGACGTTTTCGAAATCAACGAGATATGCTGTCATGATTAATCACCACCTTTCCCGTTTATTTTATCACATAATTATCTTAGAATGAAATATAGTAACCGGGAGGTGCCCCATGCTCAACAACATCACCATTGAAGTCTGCTGCGGAACAGTGAATGACGTCAGAACCGCCATCAGGCAGCCGATTGACCGCATTGAACTCAATACAGCTCTGGAACTGGGCGGTTTAACCGTGAATACCGCTCTGCTGAAGGAAGCAAAGAAGATCACTCCACTGCCTGTCTGCTGCATGGTTCGCACCCGTACCGGCGGTTTCTGTTACAGCGATGACGATTTTCAGCTGATGCTTTGTCAGGCTGATGATCTGCTCAGGGCCGGGGCTGACGGCATCGTATTCGGTTTTCTCAATGAGGACTGTACCGTCAATAAAAAACAGACCGAGAAAATGGTCCGGCTGATCAAAAACTATCACCGGGAAGCCATCTTTCACAAGGCCTTTGACCTTACCGACATGCCTGAGGCCATCCGCGAACTAGTTGATCTTGGTGTCGACAGAGTTCTGACTTCCGGCGGCAACAATTATCCCCACATTCTTAACGGCGCTCCCTTATTAAGGAGGCTGGCCATCCGTTATGACGGGTTGATCCAGATATTACCCGGCGGCGGGGTAAGAGCCGATAATGTCGCCGAGCTGCTTCAGACCACCGGTCTGCGGCAGGTCCACTGCTCTGCTTCCCGGCGCATCCATGATCCAACCGATCCCAACACCTCATATCAGGCAGTCGATGAGGAAACGCTCATCAGCATTCTGACCGCCATTTCTCACATCCGCAATCGCTGAAGAATGCCTTCATGCCAGCAAAAAGGAAGCCGGATAACTGTTCCGACTTCCTTTATTGTGTTATTTAGTCCTTTCTGCCGAATGACAGAACGAAGCTTAAGGACAGACCAAGGATGGCAGCCAGGCCGATGTCGACCATGCCGACGATCAGCACGATTGAGGCGATGGAGATTTCCTTGGCGCCCCAGTTTACTTCCTTGAGCATCATGATGCCCTGGACGGCAATGGCGCCGAACAGGTAGACTTCCAGACCGCCGATGACAGCCAGCGGGATGCCGTAGATCACGCCGATCAGCGGCTTGAAGAAGGAGATGATCATTGCCATGATGCCGGCTACGACCATGACCTTGGTGGAGAAGACCTTGGTGATGGCCATGACGGAGATGTTCTCGCCATAGTTAGTGCCGGCCGGGCCGCCGACAAAGCCGGAGACCATGTCGCAGATGCCGTCACCGATCAGATCCTTGTCCAGCATATCCTTGATGCCGGTTTCCTCACCGGTAGCGTTCTTAATGATGGCGTCAAGCTGAATGGTATGAGCGGATGATTCCGGAATGGTGGCCAGAGCGATCGGGATGATGCTAAGGGCAGCGGTATTGGGAATCGGCAGGTTGAACAGCGGAACGGTCAGAGGTCCGAAGGTTGCCAGACCGGCAACGGCTTCTTCCGCGATCTCTCTGAACAGTCCGGTATCAATGCCGGTGAAATGGAAGCAGGCAGCAACAAGGCAGCCGGCAGCGGTACCAATCAGCAATGAGAGCTGACCGATGAAGCCCTTAAGATATCTGGTAGCCAGAACGATGCTGATCAGGGTTACGACGGCGACAGTGATGTATGACCAGTTCTGCGTCTTGATGCCGAAGTCGCTGACAGCGTTAGTAGCCAGTGATAAGCCGATGGCAGCTGCGACACTTCCAGTTACGACTGGAGGAAGGAATCTCTGCAGAATGTCATTCCCCAGTTTTCTGACCAGAAGGCCGGCAAAGATGGAAACAAAACCACTTAAGACGATACCGAACTGAGCCTTGCCGATTACTTCAACCGGTAAGACGATCGGCAGTTCATCAACAGTGCAGCCCAGCTCAGTGCAGGCCAGTCCCAGTACAGCGCTTAGATAAGCGAAGGAACTGCCGTAGTACATGGGAAGCTTTCCTTTGGTAAGAATGGTGAACACGACGGTTGCGATACCGCTGGCAAAGATCGTGGTGCTGACCGGGAATTTGGTGATCAGGGCAACGGTGATGGTTGCCGGAAACATGACGATGACCTGCTGGATGGCATATAGCAGCAGTTTGCCTAACGGCGGTGTCTGTTGCGGAAGATAGCTTTCAAATCTCTGTGAATCGTTTTTCTGTGTCATTTCTTATCCCTCCTTAAAGTTCGTATATGACAACACTGTTCACACCATCGGTTTCCTGAAGCTGTACGGCGACAACCTCATTCAATGATGTGGGAATGTTCTTCCCTACGTAATTGGCCTTGATCGGCAGTTCACTGTGGCCCCTATCGATCAGTTCTACCAGCTGAACCTTTTTCGGTCTGCCCAGAGCCATCAGGGCATCCAGAGCCGCCCTGGCGGTCCGTCCGGTGAAAATGACATCGTCGACCAGAACAACGGTCTTATCCTCTATTGAAAAAGGAACATGCGACTGACTGACTACCGGATCGGGATTAATCCTGCTCAGATCATCACGGTAGAGAGTGATATCCAAAACTCCGGTTTCAACCTTTACATGTTCGATTTTTTCAATGTTTGCGGCGATGCGTAAAGCCAGCGGGACTCCACGGGTCTTAATGCCTATCAGGCAGAGCTCTTGCGCTCCGTTATTCTTTTCCAGGATCTGATGGGCCAGCCTGATCAGCGTCCGGTTGATGTCTTCTTCATTCATGATCTGCGATTTCAGTTTCATAATGCTCTCCCTGAAAAAAATCCTGTCGCACCGACAGGATTTGCTCGCAAAAAACCATAACTGCGCAAACTTGCCGGCGTCTCTGCACCGTCTTAAAGTTCATTGGTATTATATTAACACATATCGGCGGTAATGCAAGAAGTTTGTATAAAAGTGCGTTGATTGAATTTTTCGTTGAAGCGCTCTATCACACAAGATGCCCGAGATACTGCTTTAGTGTATAATAGAATAAATTGGAAGGGATAAAGGCAAGCGACATGGGTGAAGTTAAACTGCTGGCCATTGACATGGACGGAACACTGTTAAGAGATGACAAAAGCATCAGCGATACTGACCTGACCGCGGTTCAGCGAGCTGCCAACAGCGGTATTGAGGTCGTAATCGCTTCCGGCCGGCCGCTGGTCGTGCTTCCACAACAGGTATTGGATCTCGGCCTTAATTATGCAATCATCTCCAACGGTGCCCGGGTAATCGACCTGCGCACCCGCCAGATCATCTTTCATCAGTCAATGAACAAGGAAATGGCTAAGAGCTTTCTGGAAGCTCTGGAAGGCATGGATGTCTGGATCGGCTTTGAAAGCGGTGATGACTTTTACTACAGCGGCCGCAACATCAACGACATCGCCATCCGTTTTCCGATGGTCCGCAATCCCCGAGGACGCTATGTCCGCAACCTCTATGATCTTCTCGACCGTGAGGATTTCTCCCTGGAAAAGATCGCCATCAGGACCTTGGAGGAAAATGAACCGAAGGTACTGCAGCTGCAGGGCGAATTCATCGGCCTCAATGTCATGGATACCGCTGGGGGAGCTTTGGAGGTCAATGACCGGATGTCATCCAAAGGCGCAGCTTTGAAGTGGCTCTGCCACCGTCTGGACATCAGCCGGGAAAACGTCGCCGCCATTGGCGACTCCGATAATGACCTTACTATGCTCTCCTTTGCCCGCCATTCATTTGCGATGGCCAATGCCAGCGACTTTGTCAGGCAGATCTGTGAACATACAGTCGCCTCAAATAATGAAAATGGAGTCGCTGAAGCTATCGACAGAATACTTGACTAAATAATGTTCTCAATTGAAAAGGGAGACCGATCAGTTAAACTGTTCATCTCCCTTTTGTTGTGTCGTTAATGTACCTACCTATTTACCAAGGTGTTCAGTATGGGTGTTGAAATACTTCTGATCCGGTAATACCAGATCCTTGAACAGCGGCACTTCAACCCCGAGATATTCTGCCAGTCGGTAAGAAAGAAGCTGTACAAAGGGAGCGAATTCCAGAGAAAGGAAATTTTCTGTGACAAAATTCAATTCAAAATCGCTATCATCGATGACATTCTTTCCAACAATATAGGCAGTACCTACTTCATTCTTAACATATCTGGCAATTCCCTGAGCCAGCGGCTGATCGGAAACACCGTCAGATAAAACAATGACTCTTGTTTTATCCGTCATGCCCATGTTAGGACCATGCAGTCCGTCATCCATCTCATAGCCGACAGCGCCAAACTTCTTGACAACTTCCAGCATCTTCAGAGCACCCTCAAGGGCAATACCGTAAAGACTCTTGGGTCCAAACAGCATGAAATTATCACCGCTTGACAGGTTTTCCAGATGAGCAGCCAGCCACTTGTCTGATGCCTCAATAACCTTGGGGACATTGTCGCACATCCTGTAGGCCTCATCAATATAGGCATCATATTCCTGCTGGCTGAGATGACCGTTAGCCAGACCAAGTTCCAGACCCATCAGCATTTCTGTTAAAACGGTAGCGCAGAAACCAATGGTTCTCTGACCGTATTCCTCAAAGCCTGCTCCCATGTTGACAAACAGTTCCGCTTCACTGGCCACCTTGGTATCCGGAGCCTCACTTACTGCCAAAGTTACGCAGCCATGCTCTCTGGCCCGGATGACACCGGCCTGAGTCAGGGCTGATGAACCGGTTTGGGAAATGAATACATATAAAGCATTCGGATTATAGGCTACCTTATTGATGAACAGATTAGGCATCATGGCATTGGTACAGATACCACTGAATCTTTCAACTGTCTGAAAGGCAGCTGTTGTCGAAGTAAAACTCGAACCGGAACCAACGATGACGATTTCATTAAATCGGCCGGTATCCTTGCAATAATATTCTAAAAGTTGTTTGAATGTTTCCTTGCGGTTATCAATAATGCTTCTGCTAACCTTATCTTCTCTTAAAATGCACGATAACATTTACTTACCTCTTTTCTGATGCCAGCATCAGCAGTTCAGCAATGCTTGCGGCATCCAGTTTTCTGAACTTGCCCTTGGTGGGAGAATTCCAGCAGCATCTTTCTGCCAGCATTCTGGCCTTTTCCCCGTCAAGTTCCAGTGAACTCAGGTCGGTTTTCAGACCGATCTTCTTCTCAAAATCTTCCATTGCGTCAGCAACCTTCAGACAGGCAGCATCATCATCGTAGCCAGCCAGGTCAATATCGAAGACACGGCGTCCAAACTGCCTGATGCGTTCAGGATTGCTCTTATAGACATATCTTATCCAGGAAGGATACAGCATTGCCAGGCCTTCACCATGAGCAATGTCATATTCACCGGACAGTTCATGTTCAATCTTATGGCAGGCCCAGTCACCATCCCGACCGGTTGACATCAGGTTATTCTGTGCCAGCGTTGCTGCCCACATGACTTCAGCGCGGTAATCGTAATTATCCGGCTGCTGTTGGATAAGCGGAGTGAAGGTAACGATAGTCTTCATGAGCGCTTCACACAGCCTGTCGGTTACATCAGTATGTTCTACCTGAGTAAAGTATCTTTCCATGACATGGGAGAGGGCGTCAAAGCTGCCGCAGGCGGTCTGATAACGGGAAACGGTATAGGTCAGTTCCGGGTTGAGAATCGAGAACTTCGGGATGATGACCTGATTGTCAAAGTCTCTCTTCAGCTTTTCATCAGCCTTGGTTACGACATTACTGCAGCTCATTTCTGATCCGGCCCCGACAACGGTCAGAACCGTTCCTATGGGCAGAGCCTTCAAAGGCTTGGTTTTGCGCAGATAGAAATCCCAGACGTCGCCATCATAAGGGACGCCTACCGAGATGGCCTTGCCGGTGTCGATTACACTGCCGCCGCCTACTGCCAACACGAAGTCCAGATCGTTCTTTCGGCAAAGATCGATTCCCTTATAGACGAGATCCATCTCCGGATTGCCTTTTACTCCGGACAGTTCCACAAATTCAATTCCTTCAGCCTTCAGAGCATCGCAGATCTGGTCGTAGAGTCCGCTTGCCTTGATGCTGTTACGCCCGTATACCATCAGGACACGGCTGGAATACTCTTTTACGAGTTTGCCTACCTGCTTCTGCTCATCTTTACCAAAGATGATCTTACAGGGATTCTGGAAAGTAAAATTCAACATAAGTGACCTCCTGTAAAAAATGGCGGATATCAGTATCCTGATACCCGCCATAATTATGCATTTTTAGCAGATTCCTAATACTGATAAGAGTGTACCGACAACAAAGAGGATAAGGATCAGCACCATCGGTGATACCTTCTTCTTGGTCAGCAGCCAGTAGCAGAACAGGGTTATGCTTAACGGTAACAGACCCGGCAGGATGCTGTCGAGAACTCCCTGAACAGCCGTGGAATCAGCATCAACGACATTGATCTGTAAAGTAGTTGACAGAGCGACATAAGTAGCTGTCAGACCGCCGATAACGACCAGACCAACAGTTGTCAGGCCTTCAACAAGTCTGTTCATGGCGGCGCCGTTAAGAACAGAGATGGAATCAACGCCTAATTCATAGCCCCGCTTCATTAAGAACCAGGAAATGCCGACAGAGATCGGAACCCAGGTGATCATGTACAGAATCGGTCCGAAGACATTGCCCTGATATGCCAGAGTCATGGCGATGGACATCAGGATGACTTCGATCAGTGAGTTCATGACGGAGTCACCGATACCGGCTAAGGGACCCATCATTGATGACTTGACAGAAGAGATGGCTTCAGAAGGAATTTCCTTACCGGCAGCCTTTTCTTCTTCCATGGCATTGACGATACCCAGGATGGCACAGCCAACAGTCGGCTGAGTGTTGAAAAATTCCATGTGAGCAGTCAGTCTGTCCGCGAAGGCCTTATCATCATTAGGATAAAGCTTTCTTAAGGTCGGAGCCATTGCCAGTGCCCAGTCAATGTTCTGCATTCTTTCCCAGTTGTTTGAACAGCAGTCAAACATAATCCAGGTGAACCATGATTTTCTGAGATCAGCATCAGTTAACTTGTAATTTCTTTCTGACATTGTTCGTTCCTCCTATTCCAGACTTTCCAGTGAATCTACTGGAGTATTCTGGCTTCTGACACTGTCAAGAACGACAGCAAGACCAATGGCCAGAATTGTTAACGGGACGGATCCGATTCCCAAGACGGCAAAGGCAACAAAGCCGAACAGGAAGAAGCACCAGTGTGAAGGCTTGGTAACCATGACCTTCAGCAGCAATGCCATACCAACGGCCGGCAGGATTCCGCCGACAACGCCCATGGCATTGGTAACTACTTCAGGCATCCAGGCCTCAATGGCTGCTGAATACTGAGCGCCGTAGTAAATGACCGGGAAGGTCGTGGCGAAACGGATGATATTGAAGATAACAGCCGGAATGATGATGCCGTAGAGCCACATCTTCTTTGTGTTGCCTTCAGCTGCATACCTGTCACACCAATGGCAGACGAATACGCATACGGCATTCTGTGCAGTAAACAGCAAAGCACCGAAAATGCCGATCGGAATGGACAGGGCCAGAGCCATGGCAGTATCACTGCCGCCGGCCATAGCCAGAGCCGTAGCTGTGTAACCGGCCATGGTGACATCGGATGACATGACGTTGCCAACTGCCTGGGAGTTCATATAAACGGCATTAAGGGTAGCACCGATCATCATACCGGTTTTGACATCACCGAGAATGAGACCAACGATGGTACCGGCAATTAACGGTCTGCCGATTCCAAAGTAACCGCCGATGTCGCCCAGTAACGGGAACATCAGGTTGGACAGCACGCTGAACACGGTAATCAGTACAGCCTGCATTAATGTAATCTCCATAGTGTTCTCTCCTTTCCTTAACTATTTTGTTACATTTTCTCTAGTACACTGCCAACGCTGACCTTTGGTTCGCTTGGCAGTAATTGGATATTCATCTCTACCTCTTTAGCATTAAGATAACGGGCAGCATCTACTTCTAACGGTGAGAAATAGGTGTTCTTAGCCATCTGGACGGTTCCTTCCTTATTAGCGGTCGGACCAATGACCATGGATCTGATATCCAGACCCTGCCTCACCAGTTCAGCCGCTGTGGCAATGGTTTTAAAGATGACCAACGTTCTGGCATTGGCCTGCGCCGCATCTTTTTCCAGCAAATTAATTGCCCGATCGGTGCCACAGATAACTAAATCAACATGCGGAGGTTTGGCGATTTTCAGGATCTGAACGGTCAATGGCTCATTGACAACCTTATCGTCAATGACAATGATCCGGTTAACCTGATACTCTCTGATCCAGGAAGTCTGAACCTGTCCGTGGATCAGCCGGTCATCAACTCTGTATAAGACGACCATAAGCATTCTCCTTTCTGCCATGACGTGGCATAATGTTGTATCGCAACACTAAATGTAGCATTAATATCAACATCGCAATTTGCGATACAACCTTTTTTCAATTAGATAATAACATATATTTCTTTGATTGCAACATATAAATGTTGCGATACAACATTTTTCGTAAAGATTTTCACCAAAAAGTTGTAATCCAACACCAAATTAGTCATAATAATATTGCGTATTGGAGATTAACCATGAAATTAGAAAGAAAAGACTACATCCTTGATACATTGAGAAAAGACAAGAAGATCAAGGCTCAGGACATCGTACAACGCTTTAATGTAACGATGGAGACTGTCAGACGCGATCTGGAGGAACTCGAAGAACAGGGCCTGTTACGCCGGGTTTACGGAGGCGCCATAGAAGGCAGGGTATACGAACCTGAGCAGTCATTTGACAGCCGTGCCGTCACCAGACTGGCGGAAAAGCAGGCGATCGCCCGCAAGACGGTGGAAATGATCGAAGACGAGGAAGCAGTTTTCATTGACGGCGGTACCACTGCTCTGGAAGTTGCCAAGCAGCTGGCTGCCAGCGGTAAGAAGGTCGTTGCGGTTACCAATGCTCTTGCCGTTGCCCAAGCTCTTTTGAGCAGTGAAAACATCAAGGTAATCATCCTCGGCGGACTACTTAAAAGGGACGACGGAACGGTCACCAACATGCTCAACAGTTATGATATCGGCGTTTTCAACTTTCAGAAGACCATCATGGGCGCAGCTTCCATCTCTCCCTCGCAAGGTGTCACCGATTACTCTCTCGATGTCACCATACTGAAGAAGTACATCATCGATCAGTCAGATAAGGTCATTTTTGTGGCTGATCATTCCAAATTCAACCGGAGAGTACGCTACACCGTGGCTTCCTATCGGGACATCGATGTTCTGGTTACCGACAGTAAGACTCCGGAAGACGATATCCGCAGTTGTCAGGCTGACGGCATTGAAGTCATAATTGCCGACTAAGATTCTCAATTTCCCACATAAAAACGGACTGGGCTCATGAACTTAACCAGTCCGTTTTCATTTTGAATTTGCTTAACCAGCCTTAACCTATGACTTTCAGCCCACCGTACTTCCTGACCTTCAGTACATGGCAACTACCCGGTCCAAAGACCTTTTCAATCTTTTCCTTATATTCGGGTACAAAGCCGTCCTTGACAAAGGCCTGAATGCTGCCGGCAAACCCGCCGCCATGCACTCTGACCACCCCATTGTCACCTAAGGCCAGCTCACTGGCCAATAAGCCCAGGGAAACGGACTGGTTATTGTAGTCCTTGCAGGCAAAGACATTCTGCAGATACTTGTAGGAAGAATCACCGGAGGCCTTGACCAGTTTCAGGAAACCGGCAAAGTCGCCGCTTTCCAGCGCCTCTACCTGCTGATCGACCCGTTTGTTTTCCTGAATGACATGCACGCTTCTGAGCACCGCGCGGTCGCCGCATTTCTCTCTGATCTCGTCAATGTGCTCAATAACTTCATCATAAGTCATTTCGCTGACGTAAGTGTGACCAAGTACGGCTGCAACTTTCTTCATCTCTTCCGGAATGGCGGCATATTCATCGGTCAGAGAGGCATGGGAGCCCTTAGTATCAACAATGCACAGCGAATAGCCGAAACGGGAGAAATCGACATCAACGCGGTGAACCAACGGATTATCATTATCCTTGAAGTCAATGTTGATCAGATTGCCCAGGGAACAGGCCATCTGGTCCATCAGTCCGCAGGGCTTGCCGAAATAGACATTCTCGGCAAACTGGGAGACCTTGGCGATCTCCACGCCGTCGATCTTACCGTCATTGTAGAGATAACTGATGATGTTGCCGATCATGACTTCAAAGGCAGCGGAAGAACTCATTCCCGAGCCGACCAGTACTTCCGAGGTCATGAAGCCGCGGAAGCCGCCGGTCTGATAACCCAGGGTAGCCAGTCTCTTGACGACGCCCTTGACCAGTGAGCGGGTGGTATGCTCTTCCTTCTTGGCATAGGCGAGATCATTCAGGCTGATCTTGACGCTGCGGTCATCAGAAACAAAGTCGATGTCCTCCGCCTTGCGTATGAAGGCGATGATGTCCAGGTTAATGCCACAGGCTACGACCTTGCCGTGCTGGTGGTCGGTATGGTTACCGCCAACCTCGCTGCGGCCCGGTACGGACAACACCATTACCTCACCCGGTCCATAGAGTTCCTCAAAGCGATCCAGAGCCTTGAGATAACGCTGTTTCTGTCTGTCCAGCCAGCTGGGATCCAGATAGATGTCCAGCAATTGATCCTTCAGTTCATCATTTTCCAGTCTTCTTCTTAATTCCTTACTGTCCATAGTTTGCCTCGATTCCTACAATGACTCTTAGTGAGCCGTTTTCATAATATTTCACCTTATAGGTGTCATTAACTCCAATGAACGGAGTAACTGACAGGTCGACATTGATATCCAGCTGGTAGCGGTTATAGTTCTGGTCAGTGATGAAGTAGCAGGTGTTGCCGTTGACAACCGTCTGATTGATCGTGACGATGGTCATCAGATCCTCATGATACTCATCAATGACCGGATCATTGTGATAGGTCTTCAGGTATTCATTAGCCGCATTGACGATGCCCAGTGAGCTGTCAGTTACGGTAACCTTCTGATAGTTGGAGACATCGATGAAACCGTACATCTTGACCAGACCGGCGCTGTCTTTCAAAGAGACCAGATAGGTTGGCCGGCCAGACAGTTTGATCAATAGCGGGAAGGTGGAGATGTAGTTTTTTTCCTGAACGGCACCAACGGCGCTGTCCATGGCGCTGAATTCCTCAGCACCGGGGATCTCGAAGTAGTCAGCCTGATGGGTACGCAGATTGACCAGTACGAAGCCAATGTTACTTTCATCGCTGGAAACGGAAGTGATGCCGGTGTACATGAAGACATCATCGTCAGCAGTGATGTAGGTATAGCCGTCCGTTGTCTGTACGACGTTTTTCTGAGCGAACAGGGAATTGAAGTAGCCGTTCTGATACAGACCCCAGGAATCGATCTCGCTGATGACCAGTGAGGCGTCATAGACATTATCGATCCACTGCGGTACTTCCGAGACCTGATACTTATGACAATCACCAGTCATGGCATTGACGGCGATGATGCCGGAAACCTGCGGACGCAGGTTGACCCAGGTATAGCTGATGGTCTGAATGATCCAGTAGGGAACACCATTCTCATCGACCTCAAAGGAAGTCTCACCAAGATTTTCGAACGGATAGTGGAAGCGGACATGACGGTGCAGGTCATGGAACATGTAGGCGCTGGGCAGATAGCGCAGTCCCTCTTGAGTTCTTACCAGCCGGGCGTCACCGGTTGTGCAGTCGACGATGACATATCCGGCGGTACCCTTCAGGTTACCCAGATACTTGAAGAATCCATTATGCTCTAAGGGAGTAACCCGGACAATTTCATTGCGGTAGTTGATCAGTGAATATTCATCACTGACGGAAAACTGCGATACCAGATCAGCAGCCTGACCTACCACCCGGTCACCAACCTTCTGTGAGGAAGCCTTGTCCAGTAACGGCAGATTATTGAAGTCAACCTCATTGAAGCTGCTTTCAAAATCCGCGGTAGTAATGGTGATGCGGTTGGTATAATGTTTGGCATTGATCACCGGTGAAAACAGCAGCGAGCCAAGCAGGTAGACGGCAACGCAGCCAACGACCAGATAGACCGGCCATAAAGCCTTTCCCTTCTTGAAACCGCCCTTCAGGGAGAAAACCTGGGTTATCACAAACAGCGGTACGAAGAATACCGGCAGGAAGAATGCCCAGAAGGCAATCGAAGTCGGATTGATCGGCGGCAGCATGATGAAGTAGCCGACCAGTACGATCAGTATCCAGATTACAAGGGCCCAGCCCTTGAGTTTCTTTATCATTTCAAAACCTCTTTTCTTTTCATATCATTTCTATTATAAACCATAGAAAAAGCCGCTGGCAATCAGCGGCTAACAATCATAGACATGATCGATCTGCTTCAGTTCATTGAAGGTATCGATCTCGACAATGTCATCCTCATGGCATTCCCGGATGTGAACATTGTAGTTCTTGCGGCGGTAGACCAGCGGTACCTGTTCCCAGTACTTTTCCTTTCCGCCCGGAGACTCATAGACTTCCGGAATGTCAGTGGCCAGTTTCAGGCCGTCTTCAGCACTGAAGAAGGAAATGCCGTACATGTGATAACAGTCAATGCCGCCGACCTTTTCCTCGGTGATGATGCCCTTCTTGTTTACCTCAAAGCACCAGTCATCAGTGCGGTGAACATACTTGCCCAAGAAGTTTGAGTGATACTCATACTTTCTGATCAGGCTGTCGTTATAGAGGACCAGATCGCTCTCCATGACGTAGGCGCTCTGGAAGAAATCCTTGGCGACCAGGGCGGAGGAGATGTTGTTGGTCTCATTATAGAGGTCATTAGTGAGGAAGATGATGTTGGGATACTTCTTCTTGAGGATCTCAAACTGCTCTCCCAGATAACCGATGACGACGATGATCTCCTGGATCTCCGCCTTGACGCAGGCATCCAGCAGGGTCTCGATCATCGGCTTGCCATGGACCTTGATCATCGGCTTGGGGGTATTGAGAGTCAGCGGTACCATTCGGGAGCCGAAACCGGCTGCCAGCATGATCGCCCGTCTGACCCGGTAGGGCTCCAGAGCCTTCAGACCGGCCATGGTCAGGATCAGTGAAGAATCGTACTTGACATAATCCAAATCATCCAGTTCACCGATCGTCTTGTTGATGGTGGACAGGGAAAGCTTCAGATCCTGGGACAGCTGACGCTGGGAGACCTTTTCCTGGGGGTTCTTCTCCAGGTAGGTCAGTATTTCAAACTGATTATAAGTTAAGCTCATGTTCTTTCTTCCTCCTGGCATCCTTTCTCTTGATCAGGTAGACAGCGCTCTTCACCAGCAGGTTGACTACCAGGATGAGCAGGGAGATGATGGCGGTTTCCTCCATCATCAGGGAGTTTTCATAGCGGTTGATGAGCAGGGACAGCGGCATGGTCGAACTGTTGTACAGGAAGGCCACGGCACTGATGGTCATCATCGAGTTGACGAAGATGTAGCTGAACATCTCCAATATCGTTCCCCGGGTGACCGGGATAAGAACCTTCCAGGTGATCTTGGCGGTGTTGATGTCATAGGTAGCACCGAGGTCTTCATAGGTCTTGTTTACCTTATTGAGGGCGTTATAGGCCAATAAATAAGGTGAAGAAGTGAAGTGGACGATGTTACAGATGACAATGATCACATAGGTGTTGAACACCGGCGTCTTGCGGAAGGCGATGATGTAGGACAGACCCAGAACGATGCCGGGAATGGACATTGAAACGATGGAGAGAATGTGGATCAGCTTGCGCAGGTTGTTGTTGCTGCGGGTGACCATGACGGCACTGGCATAGGCGATGGCGGTACCCAGAACGGAAGTAGCCACCGAGATGATCAGGGAATTGAAGAAATACTTGCTCAGATCATTGCGGGCCAGATAGCCGAAGTGGTCCAGGGACAGTGACATGTCCGAGGGGAACTTGTGGACAAAGGACAGGTAGACGAAGGAACCCAGAATGGCAACCATCAGCACGATGACCGAATAGGACACTGCCGCGCAGATGACGTCTCTGACCTTGTTGGGCTGAACGACATAGGGATTGACGACGTTGTCGTTGACCTCATGATCCTTGCGGAAGGCATCCATCAAGAAGGAAATGGTAGCCGGGATCAGTAGGAACAGACCGATGATCGTTCCCTTGGAGAAGTCCAGCAAGCCGATGACCTGCTTGTAGAGGTAGACCGGCAGGGTGATGTAGTTGCCCCCGATGGTTAATGGTACGCCATAGTCGGTAAAGATCAGGGTAAATACCGCAAACAGGGAGGGGAAGAAGGACTTGCGCATGTAAGGGAAAGTGATCTTCCGGAAGGTTTCCCAGCGGTTCAGACCCAGAACGCGGGCGTTTTCATACAGGGAGTTGTCAATGTACTTGAAGGCATCATTGAACATCAGAAAGGCGGTCGGGAAGGAATACATGATGCTTCCCATCACGATTCCCTTGAAGCCGAAGATGTTCAGGTTGGCGATCAGGCCATTGGTACCAAACAGGTTGATGAAGCCAATGCCGTGGGAAATGGACGGGATCAGCATTGGCAGCGTGAACAGCATGGTCAGAAATTCCCGGTGTCTGATCTTGGTCCGGTTGATCGTAAAGGCGATCACATAGGCAATGGACAGGGCAATGACCGTTGAAAAGGAGGTTACCGAAAGCGAGTTAAGCAGCGCTTTCTTGAACTGTTCCGACTGCAGCAGCGGGGCCAGTGAGCCGGGCTCGATGGCAGTGATCAGGCTGAAAAAGGGAACCAGGACGGTAACCGTAAAGAAGACGGTCAGAAGAATGCCCAATGCGCGGTTCTTCTTATACATGCGGCACGACGCTTTCTAACGACTCCATCTTGTCGAGAATGTGTCCGTTGACGAATTCCCGGACAAAGTCATTGGCCGGATTGACGAAGATGTTGGTCGGGGTATCCAGCTGCTGGATGACGCCCTCATCAATGATCATGATCCGATCGGAAAGCAGATAGGCTTCCTCAACGTCATGGGTAACATAGCACATGGTGGTGTGAGTGCGCTTCTGCAGAGCCTTCAGTTCCTTCTGCAGAGTCAGACGGATGTTGGCATCAAGGGCGCTCATCGGTTCGTCGAACAGGATGATGTCCGGCTGCAGGGCCAAGGTACGGATGATGGCGACACGCTGTCTCTGGCCGCCGGAAAGCTGAGCGGGATACTTCTTCTGCTCATCAGTCAGCTTGACCATTTCCAGAAGTTCCAGAGCCTGCTTGACGGATTCTTCCTTGCTGATCTTGCGCTTGTTGCGCAGCGGGTAGGCGACGTTTTCCAGAACGTTCATGTTCTCAAAGAGGGAATAGTTCTGGAAGACGATGCCCATGTTGCGCTTGGAAGGATGCAGATCGGTAATGTCCTGGCCTTCCAGGTACATCCGGCCACTGTCAGCGGTTTCCAGACCGATCATCATTCTTAACAGCGTGGTCTTGCCGCAGCCGGAAGGACCGATGATGGACATCAGTTCCCCCTTGTTGACGGTAAAGGATACGTCATTAAGGATAAGTTTCTTATTGAAATGCTTGGTTATGTTCCTGGCTTCAAAGAATTCACTCATGATAAGTCCCACTTTCCTAACAGTTCGCTCTTGCGGCTGATGCTGTCAAGACCATTCATGTCAGCATCCTGGTTGATGTGCGGGTAGTTGGGAATTTTGGTGGTTTCGTTCTTCATGATGTTGCCCGGGCAGAACTGCTCACAGTCGATCAGGTGGGCATCAGTAATGAACCACTGGAAGACTTCGGCAACGTGTTCCTTGTTTTCTCTGCCGGAGATGATGGCAGCACCGGTCTGGTTGTAGGGATCGCCGCTTTCCAGTTCAATGACTGCATAGTCAGCACCGTCATTGATCTCAGCGACGCCCTGGAAGACCATGCCCATGGCCAGAACGATCTCGCCCTGCTTTAATAAGCTGATCGGGCCGCTTCCTGAGGAAGTGAACTGTTTGGCATTGCCGGCTAAGGCCTTGAAGTATTCCAGAGCCTTGTCTTCGCCAACCATGTTGACAACATTCAGATAGTAGGCATAGCCGGTACCGGAAGTAGTCGGGTCAGGCATGGCCAGTAAGCCCTGATATCTGCTGTCCAGCAGATCTTCATAAGTCTTGGGGTATTCCCAGTTGTGCTCGCGGAAGTATGCTGCGTTTAAGGTAATGCCGCAGTACTGCTTTACCCACATGACATACTTGTGATGAGCGGGATTGACGCCTTCAACAAAGGCGGATGTATCAAAGGAAGAAAGATCAGCGAAGTTGTCCTTCAGATTCTCCATGTGGGCAGCTTCCAGGTCAACGATGATGTCGGCTTCAATGCCGGTACCTTCGGTCTTGATTTTCGCGGCCAGATTGCCGGTTCCGACCTGTTCGATGACGATGTCGAGATCCGGGAACTTTTCGGAAATGGCAGCCTTCATGGCCTGAATGCGCTCTTCTTCCTGACAGGTATAGATGACGATTTTATCGGATTTTGATGAACTGCAGCCGGCAAAGCTGAGGGTCATCAGTACGGTTAATAATGCGATAAGAAGTTTTTTCATAACGATCTCCTTTTTCATAACAAGTACATACTACGCCTCCATACCCTCTTAGTCAACAGAATTTGTTCTGTTTTACAAAATAAAAGTGCGAAAATAGAACATATTCGCACTCTCATATATTAGTTTTGTTTTATTTTGATTAGATTTTGCCCAAAAGTTTGAACATATTCTTCTTGTAGACCTCAACGCCGGGCTGATTGAACGGGTTGACATCCAGTAACAGAACGGTCATGGCACAGGCCTTGAAGAAGAAGTAGATCATGTAGCCGTAGCTGAATTCACTGTTATCGGGCAGGTGAATGATGATGTTGTCATTGCCGCCGGTGTTGAAGTGAGCATCTACGGTACCCTGGAAGGCCATCTTGTTGACCCAGTCAATGCTCTTACCGGCCAGGTAGTTCATGTTATCCAGATTATCCTCATCAGCCGGGAAGATCAGATCTTCCATCGGCTTATCGATCATCAGGGTCGTTTCAAAGAAGTTCTTGGTACCTTCCTGAATGAACTGGCCCATCGAGTGCAGGTCGGTGGTAAAGGTTACGGAAGCCGGCAGTACGCCCTTTCCTTCCTTGCCTTCGGATTCGCCATAAAGCTGTTTCCACCACTCAGCGGTCATCGTCAGTGAGGGTTCATAGCTGACAAAGAACTCGACGGTGTTGCCCTGTTTTTCCTCAATGCGTCTTAACACGGCATACTGATAGGCAGCGTTCTTGTTCAGATCATCGCTCAGGAAATCCTCCCGGGCCTTGGCACTGCCGGCCATCAGCTTATCGATGTCCAAACCGGCTGCCGCGATCGGCAATAAGCCAACAGCGGTAAAGACAGAATAGCGGCCGCCGATGTCATCGGGAATGACAAAGGTACGGTAGCCCTTCTTATCCGCCAGATTCTTCAGCGTGCCCCGGGCCTTGTCGGTAGTGGCGATGATGCGCCGGGCAGCCTCTTGCTTTCCATATTTTTCCTCAAGATACTGCTCATACAGTCTGAAGGCAACGGCCGTTTCGGTGGTCGTGCCGGACTTGGAGATGACATTGACGTAGACGCTCTTGCCTTCGATGTGCTTCAGGGTCTGGGCCAGATAGGTTGAGGAGACGGTATTGCCGGAGAAGATGATCTCCAGCTTGTCATCGGGATACAAGCCCTTCATCATCTCAATGGCGCTGCGGGCACCCAGATAGGAGCCACCGATACCGCAGACGATCAGGACATCCGCTCTTTCCCGGATCTCCTTAGCGGTTTCCTTGATTCTGGCAAATTCTTCCTTGTCATAGTTCAGCGGCCAGTCCAGCCAGCCGACGAAGTCGCTGCCCAGGCAGTTTTTGTCCAGCAGCTGCTGATGGATCTCGCTGACGCGCTTCTGATAGGCGCTGAGATCTTCCTTCAGAGAAGTATTGGTGTAATCTAATTTAATCATTTATTCTCCTTTTTCGCCTGACTGATCCAGACAGGCAGTTTTTCCTTAAGTGAATCAAAGCCGATGGTATTGATGGCGCTGATGTCCCTTTTGGTGGGAATGGCGCCTTTGCGGTTAGACTGAATGGCCTTCAGGGAAAGCCGCAGCTGACCGTTGGCGTCAATGTCGATGATCTTGACGACCAGTTTCTCCCCCTTGTTGAAGAAGCGGCTGACGTCTCTGATGTAGAATTCCGAGATCTCGGAGATGTGTATCAGCCCGCTGGCCCCGTCATCAGTTCTGACAAAGGCCCCATACGGCTTGACACCGGTCACCGTTACCGGGATCAGCTGTCCAATCTTATGCATTTTACCACCATTACTATTATAACAAAAATCGCCACCTCATTCACATAAACTGAGTGTCTCATTAATGTTTTAACCGATGATTTATGCTATTATAGGTAAGGTGATTCAATGTACACGTTATACGCAGCCGGTCTGGCGGCGCTGGCCGCCCAGATCCTGAAACCATTCTGTCACAGGCTTATCAATCACGAGTGGAAGTGGAAACTGTTTTTCGCTACCGGCGGCATGCCCTCTTCCCATTCCGCGGCCGTAGCCGCTCTGGCTCTGGCCACCGGACTGAAGGACGGCTTTGATTCCACCGGGTTTGCCATCGTGCTTGTCTTCGGACTGATCGTCTGTTATGACGCCGCCAATGTGCGCTATTATGCCGGGCAGAACATTGAACTTACCGAGAAGATCGTCAACGATCTCAGGGAACTGGCCCTGTTAAGCGTTGATGATCCGGTATATGAGAAGAAAATGAAAGAGGTACTGGGCCACACTTATGTCGAAGTATTCTTCGGACTGATCCTGGGGCTGACGGTAAGCGGCTTACTGTACCTGATCATGCATTAAGGGGTTGATTTATCATGGATGCTGAAACCAAGATCATCAAGATCATCGAACACATCAGACCGTACATCCTTGCCGATGGCGGCGATCTGGAATACATCTCCTATAAGGATGGCATTGTTACCATCGCGCTTTCCGGCGCCTGCATCGGCTGCTCGCTGATCGGTACCACCCTCAACGACGGCATCAAGTCCTGGATCATGTCCGAAGTGCCGGAAGTTCAGGATGTCGTTCTCCAGGAAGGAACCGTCGAGTTGGAAGGCTACGATTTCTACTAAGGGTTGCCTGTCGATGTTCGGCTATCTGACGACCAATTACACTGAACTGTCCAAGCCGGATAATCAGCGCTACCGCAGCTGGTACTGCGGACTGTGCAACCGGCTTTTTGCCGGCTACGGCAATACCGGCCGAAAGACGCTGACTTACGACTTTACCTTTATTACCATCCTGCTCTCCAGCGTTTACCCGCAGGACAACACCGTCATAACAGAGCGCTGTCCTCTGCATCCGCTGAAAAAGCACGAAGCAATTTATAACGCCTTCAGCGAATACTGTGCGGACATGAACATCTATCTGAGCTACTATAAGTTCCTCGATGATGTTGCTGATGACAACAGCACTTCGGCCCGCAAAAACGCTGACAGACTGCAGGACTGGGTACGGACGATTGAGGAAAAGTACCCGCAGAAATGCGAAGTGATAAAACAGCAGCTGCACCAGATCTCCCTGATCGAAAAGGACAACATCCTCAATCCTGATCTGGGAGCCAGCCACTTCGGACGGCTGATGGGTGAACTGCTCAAGGTCAACGAAAACGAAGATCTGGAGCGTCTGGGCTTCCATCTGGGCCGGTTCATCTATCTGCTGGATGCGGTCATCGACCTGAAGGATGATCTGAAGAAAGGCCGCTACAATCCGCTTACCGCCTTCGAAAGCGTCAGCTTTGAGGATATGCTCATGATGGTAATGGAGGATGTCGATGCCGCCTACCGCAAGCTGAACATCAACGAAACAATATTGGAAAACATCATTTACTCCGGCATCTGGAGTAAGTACGACCTGCATAAGCGAAAGGAGAAACGTCATGAGAGATCCCTATGAAGTGCTGGGGGTCAGCCGCAGCGCCTCCGATGAGGAGATAACCAAGGCTTACCGCGCTCTGGCCAAGAAGTATCACCCGGACCTGAATCCCAATGACAAGGCTGCCGCCGAAAAGATGGCAGAAGTCAATGCTGCCTATGACCTGATCAAAAGCGGTCAGGCTAATAACTACGGCTATCAGTCCCAGTCATCATCCTATGGCTATTCCCAACCCAATTCGTTTTTCTATGGCCCCTTTCAGTTCTACGATTTCACCGGTTTCAACCAGCGCAACCAGCAAAGCTACAGCGATCTGGATGTCGCGACCAACTTCGTCAATAACGGTCAGTTTCAACAGGCCCTCAATGTCTTAAGCGGCATTGCCGTTCACGACGCCCGCTGGTACTGCCTGAGTGCTCTGGCCAACTACGGCCTTGGCAACCGCACCGTTGCCCTGGAACACATCGAACGGGCCTGCAGCTTTGAGCCCAATAACGCTCAATACCGGCAGATCCGCGATGTCATCAAGAACGGCCGGTCTTCCTACCGCGCCAGAAGTTCCCAGTTCTCCCGGCCCTTCAGCCGCAATTCCACCTGCGTCAGGGGCTTGCTGATCTGGTTTCTCTTATCGGTCTGCTCCGGCGGCTCCATCAGCTGCTGGCCCTGGATCTGCTGCTATCTGTAAGGAGGTAATGGCATGAATGATTTCCGCTATAAGCTTTCTCAGCTGCGCTACCGCATGATGGAAAGGTTCCAGCGCTTCATGGTTGGCCGGTACGGCCAGCCTGATGAACTCTATCGCTTTCTGACGGTTCTTAATCTGGTTCTGATCGCCCTGAGTTTTGTTTTCCGCAATTATGTTTTCTCGCTTCTGGTCTGGATCCCGATCATCTATAACAGTTACCGGCTGTTTTCCAAAAACATTCAGGCCCGCTACGATGAAAATACCCGGTTTGTCAACCTGAAGAACAATTCCCGCAATCTCTTCAAGCTGACCATCAGGCGCTTCAGGGAACGGAAGGATTACCGCTTCCGCACCTGTCCGGCCTGCAAAAAGGTATTGCGGCTGCCTAACAAAAAGGGCAGACACAATGTCATCTGTCCCAATTGTCATAAGCAGTTTGAAGTTAAGATCTGAGGCAGCAATCAATGCTGCTTTTTTTCGGTCTCGCTGATCATCCGGCAGACCTTGTAGATGTCACCGCAGCCCATCGTGATCACCAGATCACCTGGACCGTAGTGGCTCAGGATGTGCTGTTTGATGGATTCAAAGTCCGGAAGCAGAATGCCGTTTTCCAGCAGAGCCAGCAGGTCTTCAGAATAGATGTTATAGGTATTCACTTCTCTGGATCCCATGATCGGGGTCAGCACGACTTCATCAGCCACGGATAAGGCATCGGCGAAGTCGTTCAGTAACATCGCCGTTCGCGAATAGGTAAAGGGCTGGAAGACGGCAATAACCCGTTTATAATCCAGTTCCTTGGCCGCCTTAAGGGTGGCCTTGATCTCAGTGGGGTGATGGCCATAGTCATCGGCCAGCATGAAGCCGTAATCACCGATGAACTCAAAGCGCCGGGCCGCGCCATGAAAGTCCTCAATCGATCTGACAATGCCTTCAACCGGTAAGCCCATGTGGTGGCAGACCGCGAAGGCAGCCAGACCGTTATAGGCATTGTGCCTGCCCGGAATGCTCATGCGGACTGATGCCAGTTTCTGATCACGGAAATAGACATCATATTCATAGCCGAACTTGCCTGGATGGAGATTTTCAAAGCGATAGTCGTCACTCTCCTTATGACCGAAGGTGATCACCTGGCCGTCAATGTCCTTAACGGCGACCATGCTTCTTTCATCATCGCCATTGACAAAGACGATCTTGGCCATCGAAACGAACTTATGGAAGGAAGCAACCATGTTGTCCATGGTCTTGAAATAATCCAGATGGTCGTTATCGATGTTCAGCAAGACAGCCACATCCTCGGAAAGCTGCAGGAAAGTATCGACGAATTCGCAGGATTCCACCACCATTGTCTCGGAATCACCAACCACGCCATAGTGGTCAACTAACGGCAGCTTGCCGCCGATGACGGCGTTGGGCTTGCAGTCATTCTGGATCAGAATCTGGGTGATCAGGGAGGTTACCGTGGTCTTGCCATGGGTTCCGCAGACACCGATGACATTGTCAAACATCCTGGTCAGAGCGCCCAGGGCATGGCTTCTCTCCATTGTGGGAATGCCCTTCTGACGGGCCGCCACCAGCTCAACATTATCCTTGAAGATGGCGGCTGAGTAGATCACCAGTTCAGCGCCTTCAATGTTAGCGGCATCGTGGCCAAGATGAACATCGGCAAAGCGCCTGACCTTCTTGAGCGGGTCAGATTCGTTGTTGTCGGAACCGCTGATGATGTAGCCCTTGCTGTGGAGGATCTCCGCCAGCGGGCACATGCCGGAACCGCCGATGCCGATCATGTGGATATGCTTGACATTCTTGAGGATGTTGTCTTCTTCTCTGTACTGTTTCATGCGAATTGCTTCCTTTCGGTTAACAAGCCACTTCCGTGGCCTGTTTTCAGAATAAACTCAGATTCTCGTAGCCTTCTTCGGCTTCATCGCTCTGCGGACGGATGACCGGCTGAGCTGAGATGATCTCCGCTTCCGGTTCATGGGCCGGTTCAGACACCGGCTGCAGCGGCTCCAGGTCCTGAACGCTCATGGTGTTGTAATCGGCATCCAGAAAGGCCGGCTGCTGATCAGCTTGAGGCTGCCCGGATACTTTTTCAATGAAATCCGTTGTGGTCAGGCTGGCTACTTCCGCGCTGACCTCATCATCAGGCTGCGCTTGGGGAACATACTTTCCGTGAATGGGCGAGAAAATGGTGCCGATGACGCTCTGCTGCGTCGTCTCATCATCGTATTGGACCATCGGCGAGGTGCTGTAGCGCTCGGTGGCGTTTTCACCCGAGCCGAAAATCGGGGAAATGACATTGCGGGGAACATAGCCGCTTTCCTTTTCCCTGACCGGCTCAGCATGGCTGACTGCCGGCTGGGGCTTGGGCGGCTCGGCCGGTTTCTTCTCGGCGCTGCCAACGGTGACAAAGGGAGTCGGTTCAATTGGTCTGACTTTCTTTTCCACCGGTTTTACCGGCTTTTCCTCAACTTTACGGCTGACCGGGATTTCCTCGTTCTTGCGTGCTGCCGGAGTTTCCAGTTTCTTTTCTACTGTTTCGATTACCTTGGCTGACTTTCTGACTTCCTTATTGAGCTGCTCGACCTTATCGGGTTCCTCAACATCTTCCGTCATGAATTCGACAACCCTGTCAACCATTTTCTTCAGTTTCTTCATCAGCGCCATCTTCGATATCTTCCTCCTGATAATCATCATCGTCGTTCATGTCTTCCTCGCTTCCTCCGCCTTCATCGCCTTCCTCAACGGGGTCGATGATGATGAAGGAGGTATCATCCTTCCAGCTGTCAATATAGTCAATGACATAGCCGGAAGCCGGCAGAACATCTTCAAAAAGGGTGATGATGCTGTCGCCGGTAGAGATCAGCGAATCAGAGCCGTAATCGAGAATGATGCGAGTGGCATCGGCATTGCAGCTCCTTAACAGTATCATCATGTCATACAGCGTGTCGGCGCAGCTTCCCTTGTTTACCTGAGAAACGAACATGAACTCGCTGCTCTGAATGTAGATCAGATATTGCCTTTCCTCATCAAGCTTGGCAACCTGAATATGGAAGGGAATCTTCACATGTGATGAGTTGACATATTCACCGCTCTTCTCATAGACCGGGTTAGCGACATCGACGATCTTTCTGATCGTCTTTTCGTCGCTCTTTCCCGAGATCTGATTGGAAACGATGCTTTCAACGTCCAGGGCCAGCGTGGAAACATTGCCATGGATGTTGAACTGGTTATAGATGGCATCGTTGTAGATCTTGCCGATGTCATTGTTACGATAATAGGAATAGTAAGTCTTGACGCAGTTATTCATGTCGCTCTCCGGGATCTGAGCACCGATGGCCTGAGCGATGGCCTGGTCAAGCTGATGGCTGAAGGACTGTTCATCAGTACCGGCACAGCCGGCAAGCATGAACAGGGCTAACAGGAAAAGCAACGGTTTTCCAAATTTCTTCATTTATTTAACGACCTCCCAGACGGCCCGGTAAATGGGCTGGTTAAGTGCGATGAAATTGCTCTCATATTCCGTGATGGCATCTTCATCATGGCTCTGGCTGCGGTAATCGACATAAGCTTCCGTAAGCAGCCAGCCGGCCTGTGCGAAACTGACCAGGCTGTATTCAAAAAGCCTGGCATTGTCCGTCTTCATGACGATCTTGCCGCCCGGCATCAGGATGCTGCGGTAATCGTTCAGAAAACTGGAGTAAGTAAGTCTTCTCTTAGTGTGATGCTTCTTGGGCCAGGGGTCAGAGAAGTTCAGATGGATACGTTCCACCTCATTTTCTGCAAACCACTGGCTGATGCTGGCAGCATCGCCGACGATGAACTTCATGTTGGCGGCGGTATTGTCAATGCTCTTCTTCAAAGCGATTCCGGCGGCATCGACATTCTTCTCCACGGCGATCCAAAGTTCATCAGGATACATGTGTCCCATGTTGATCCAGTAATCGCCCTTGCCGGCACCGATCTCCACGATGACGTGCTGGCTTCCCAGCTGTTTCCAGTTGCCTTTTAACTCTTCCGGCTGGGCTATGACGCAGTCCGTTCGCGCCGCTATCATGTCCTTAGCCCACGGTTTCTTTCGCATTCTCATCAGTTTTCACCTATCTTATTCTAGCACCGCCGCATTCAAATAACAACCGCCAGGCTTCAATGGCTCCGGCACACCAGCATATGAGTCTTAAAGTCTCATTGGGCTTAACCAAAAGGCATTTATCACTTATAATGAATATGGGCTTTTATGCCACAGGGGGTTTTATTATGGACGATTCATATCGGGTAGAACAGGATTCCGTCGGTACTCTTCAGGTTCCGGCTGATGCCTATTACGGGATTCATTCACTGCGGGCCAAAGAGAACTTTCCCATTACCGGCCAGCCGGTAAACCGGGAAATGATCATCGCCATTGCCATGGTCAAGAAAGCCTGCGCACTTGCCAACTTTCATGCGTCACTGCTGAGCAAGCGCAAGAAAGACGCCATCGTACAGGCCTGCGACGAGATCATTGACGGAAAACTGCATGACAGTTTCATCGTCGACGCTATTCAGGGCGGAGCCGGTACCAGCATGAACATGAATGCCAACGAAGTCATCGCCAACCGGGCACTGGAGATCCTGGGACGTCCCAAGGGTGCCTACCAGTCCGTCAGCCCCACCGATGATGTCAATAAGGGTCAGTCAACCAACGACGTCATTCCCACGGCCGGCAAGATCGCCGTCATCAGGCTGCTTGACAGACTCGACGAACAGCTGGACAGGCTCATAACTTCCTTTGATGCCAAGGCCCGGGAATTCGACGACATCCTCAAGATGGGACGCACCCAGCTGGAAGATGCCGTACCGATCCGACTTGGTCAGGAATTCAACGGCTACGCTACCTCCGTGCGCCGCTGCCGCAAGCGTTTGGACAAGGTCGGAGCGGAAATGCACACCGTCAACCTTGGCGGTACCGCCATCGGCACCGGACTGAACGCTGACATTCAATACGAGGAACTGATCGTTCCCACCCTCTCCAAGGTATCTCATCTGGGGCTCAAGCAGGCTGAAGACCTGATTGACGCTACCCAGAACCTCGACGGCTTCGTTGCCGTTTCCGGTTCCATCAAGGCCCTCGCTGTTACCCTTTCCAAGATCTGCAACGACCTGCGGCTGATCGCCAGCGGTCCGCGCACCGGCATCGGCGAGATCAATCTGCCGGCCCGGCAGAACGGCTCCTCGATCATGCCCGGCAAAGTCAATCCGGTAATACCCGAAGTCGTCAACCAGATCGCCTTCAACATCATCGGCAATGACCAGACCATCACCATGGCCGCGGAAGCCGGACAGTTGGAACTCAACGCCTTTGAACCGGTAGTCTTCTACAATCTCTTCCAGTCCATCGAAACCCTCACTAACGGCATTGCCACCCTGATCGACAACTGCATTGACGGCATTACCGCCAACCGCGAACACTGTGCCGCTCAGCTGGACAGCTCAGTCGGTACCGTCACCGCGCTGGCCCCGTATCTGGGCTACCAGAAGTCCGCTGAGATCGCCAAGAAGGCGCTGAAGACCGGAAGGACCATCCGGGAACTGGTACTGGAAGAAGGGCTGCTGACCGAACAGCAGCTGGATGTCATGATGGATGACCGCAAGATGACCTCTCCGGGCATTTTGGGAAAGCAGGATTACTATGAATTATCGGATTGAAAAGGACAGCATTGGTGAAGTCAGGGTAGATGCCGACCACCTTTGGGGCGCTCAGAGCCAGCGTTCACTGGAAAACTTCCGCATCGGTCAGGAAAAGATGCCTGAAGAAGTCATCAGCGCTCTGGTGCTGCTGAAAAAGGCCTGCGCGCTGGTAAACCATGACCTCGGCAAACTGAGCGGTGAAAAGAAGGAGCTCATCGTTGCAGCCTGTGATGACATACTCACCGGCAAATACCCGGATGAGTTTCCTCTGGTTGTCTGGCAGACCGGTTCCGGTACCCAGAGCAACATGAATGTGAATGAGGTAATAAGCCACATCTGTCTGAAGAAAGTTCACCCCAATGACGATGTCAACATGTCGCAGTCCTCAAATGATACCTTCCCGACTGCCATGCACATGGCAGCTCTGCTTGCCATCACTAACCGCCTCTTACCGGCTTTGGATGCCATCATCCGTGAATTCAAAAGACTGGAAGAAGAGAATGAAGGCCTCATAAAAAGCGGACGTACTCACCTGATGGATGCCACGCCACTCTCCTTCAGCCAGGAGCTTTCCGGTTATCGCAGTTCGCTGGAAGCGGACCGGGAAATGATCTGCGATTCTCTGAAATACATTTCCCGACTGGCCATCGGCGGCACCGCCGTTGGTACCGGCATCAATTCTCCAAAGGACTTTGATATCCTGACCTGCCGCAAGCTTTCCGAACTGACTGGTTTGAGTTTTGTCCCGGATGAAAACAAGTTCCACGGCCTGACCAGCCGGGACTCTCTGGTATTCGCTCACGGAAGTCTTAAGGCACTGGCCGGTGATTTGATGAAGATCGCCAATGACATCCGCTGGATGGCTTCCGGACCCCGCTGCGGTCTGGGTGAGATCACCATTCCGGCCAACGAACCGGGCAGTTCCATCATGCCCGGCAAGGTCAATCCAACCCAATGTGAAGCGCTGACCATGGTTGCCGTTCAGGTCATGGGAAACGACGCGGCCATCGGCTTTGCGGCCTCACAGGGCAATTTTGAACTCAATGTCTTTGCCCCGGTGATCGCCTACAACTTCCTGCAGTCGGTAAGGCTGCTGGCTGAGGGCATCAACAGCTTCCGGCTCAACTGCCTTAGCGGATTAAAGGCCAATAGGGAAGCCATGGAAGGGTATCTTCACCGCTCATTAATGTCCGTTACCGCTCTTTCACCGGCTATCGGCTATGAAAAGGCGGCGGAAGTCGCCCATCTGGCTCATGAAAATGACCTGACGCTCAAGCAGGCCGTGCTTCAGTTGGGCTATCTGAGCGAAGAAGAATTTGACCGGTTAATGGACTACCGGAAAATGATATAGGAGAAAGCACATGAATTATGCAGAAGAATCATTAAAGAAACACTATCAGTGGAAGGGCAAGATCACCGTCGACAGCAAGGTTCCGGTCGAAACTGCCGAAGATCTTTCACTGGCTTATACCCCGGGTGTAGCCCAGCCCTGCCTGGAAATCCAGAAGAACGAAGAACTGGCCTACGATCTGACCGCCAAAGGCAACCTTTGCGCCGTCATTACCGACGGTACCGCCGTGCTTGGCCTGGGTGACATCGGTCCATCAGCCGGCATGCCGGTCATGGAGGGCAAATGCGTGCTCTTCAAGAGTTTCGGCAATGTCGATGCTTTCCCGATCTGCGTCAACACCAAGGATGTCGACGAGTTCGTCAATGCCGTTGCACTGATTGCCAAGAGCTTCGGCGGCATCAATCTGGAAGACATCTCCGCGCCCCGCTGCTTTGAAATTGAAAGAAAGCTTAAGGAAAGACTGGACATCCCCGTCTTCCACGATGACCAGCATGGTACCGCCATCATAACCCTGGCCGGCATGATCAACGCCATGCGCATCGTCGGCAAGAAAAAAGAGGAGGTCAAGGTCGTCACTTCCGGAGCCGGCGCGGCCGCTACCGCCATCGTCCGGCTGCTGATCAATTACGGCTTCCGCAATGTCATCATGTGCGACCGCAAGGGCATCATCAGCAGGGATAGAAAAGATCTCAACTGGGCTAAAGCGGAAATGGCCCAGATCACCAATCCGCATAATGAAACCGGAAGTCTGGCTGACGCTCTTAAGAATGCAGACTGCTTCATCGGTGTCAGTGCCCCCAACCTGCTTGACGCTGACATGGTAAAGACCATGAACAGGGATGCCGTCATCTTCGCCTGTGCCAACCCGACCCCGGAGATCTTCCCGGAAGAAGCGAAAAGAGGCGGAGCCCGCATCGTAGCGACCGGACGGAGCGATTACCCCAACCAGATCAATAATGTTCTGGCCTTCCCCGGTGTCTTCCGCGGGGCCTTTGACGTAAGGGCCAGTCAGATCAATGAGGATATGAAGATGGCTGCCGCTCTTGCTCTGGCTGATCTGGTCAGCGATGAAGAGCTCAGTGAGGAATACATCATTCCCCGCCCCTTTGACAAGCGGGTTGCCCCGGCCGTCGCCAAGGCCGTCGCTGATGCGGCCAAAAAGAGTGGCGTCAACCGCCGGTAATAATCTTCTCATAACCATGGAAAATCACTTCCCATTGCGGAAGTGATTTTTATTGTCTCGATTGATCACCAAATGATTATTCCCAGATACGGCACTGCTGCAGCAGTTCGATGATGGAAAGATGCTGGGGGCAGACACCTTCACACTGGCCGCACTGAATGCAGTCAGAAGCCTTGCCCTTTTCATTGGTAACGATGGCATATTCCCGTTTGGTCCGGAATTCCGGGCTGCCTTTCTTGCGGTTTTCAACGGCGAAGATATCGGGAATCGGGATGCCCATCGGACAGCCCTTGGTGCAATACCGGCAGCCGGTGCAGGCAATCGACTGGTCGGCGTTGATGGCTTGCTGAGCCTCTCTGATGACCTCTTCTTCGTGCTCGTTTAAGGGCTGGAAATCCTTCATGAAACTCAGATTATCCCGCATCTGTTCAATGGAACTCATGCCGCTCAGCACGGCCAGCAGGTTTTCCTTGCCGGCCACAAAGCGCAGAGCCCAGGAAGAATAGGACAGGCCGTTGTTTTCCCGGTCAAAGATGGCCTTTACCGTATCAATGGGATCAGCCAGAATGCCGCCCTTTACCGGTTCCATGACCACGACAGGCTTACCGTGTTTCTTACAGATCTCCCAGTTGATGCGTGACTTGACACCCGGGTTTTCCCAGTCGGCGTAATTGATCTGCAGCTGCACGAATTCAGCGTCGGGATGTTTTTCCAGCAGCCATTCCAGCAGATCAGGGTCGCCGTGGAACGAAAAACCGTAATGTCTGATTATGCCCTGATCCTTGAGTTGACGGACATATTCCCAGATGCCATAATCCTCATATTTACGGTAATTGCTGCGCTGGATGGCATGAATGAGATAATAGTCAAAGTAGCCGGCTCCGCTTCTCTGCAGAGATGTATGGATCTCCTGCTTGGCCTGCTCTTCACTTACTCCTTCCGGCTTGACCATCAGCTTGGTAGCCAGAGTGTAGCTGTCCCGGGGATATCTTTCAACCAAAGCCTGTCTGATGGCCTCTTCCGAACCGGGATAGGCAAAAGCGGTATCAAAATAAGTGCCGCCGGCCGCAATGAATTCGTCAACCATCTGGCTGGTCTGAGGAATGTCGATCGAGCCGTCTTCATTTTTCGGCAGACGCATCAGGCCGAATCCGAGTTTCAGTTTTTCCTTACCAGTAAAAACGCTCATAACCATCTCTCCTTTTTTATTTATTATACTTTCATTTTCCGCCCACTGTCATCAGCCATGCAATAAAAGACAACCAAAAAGGCTGCCCGCAGGCAACCGGAAAACCAAAATCATCAAGTAAGGTCCTGCTCAGGCAGGCTCTTCTATTCTTGACAACAGCCGGTTTATGTGGATGACCAGGTACATGATCTCCTCATCAGAGACCTGCTGGTCAAACTGACGATTCAGAAATCTGCGGATCTTTTCCGCACACCTGAACACTTCCGGATAATCGTTCTTCACTTCCGCAATGATTTTTTCATTCTGCGATTCGATCTGTGATCCCTCTGACAATCTCCGGCACAGATAATCCAGATGGGTGATGAAACGGCTGTAATTAAAGCTGCTGCGGTCTAAGGAGATCCTGAATTCCTCTTCAATGATCTCAGTGCACTTTTCCGTGATCTCTACGGTGTCCAGCGTCTTCCTTTCCCGGTCATTGATGCGGTCGGCAATGAAGTGCATGGCCAGCGTTCCCGCCTCCATGCGGGGCAGTTTTTCCCCGGTCATTTCCCTGATGATCTTCAGTGATTTCAGAGCAGCCTGCATCTCATTGGGATACAGCATGTTCAACTCCTGAAGCATTGGTTGCTCCAGGTAGATGTTCTTATCCTTTCTCTCAATGGCAAACTGCAGATGGTCGGCCAGCGTAATGGCCGCTGAAGAAGGAAAGTTCAGATTCAGTTCATCGGAGACATAGTCAATGATGGTGATGGCCGTATTGATGATCACGGTCGGAATGGCGCGGAGAATGCCGAAGTCAGTATCCTTGATGTTGTAGAAGGTGCGGTTGATGTCACGCAGCGGGATCTCTTCACCGGGCTTATGAAAACCAATACCCTTTCCAAAGACAACGACCTCGCGGCCTTTCGAGTCGGTACAGTGAGCAACATTGTTATTGATGTTCTTGATTACCTTCATGTCTTCACCTGTTATATGATAAAAAAATTCCCATTTGCCCACTAAAACATAATCGTATTATGTCAAAGGATAAGCCTCCAGGAATCCCGAGTAACAAACCTTAACTTCTGTTTTCATTATAATTCCGTCCAAGTAAAAGCGTCAATCACAATTTGCGGCCGGCTCCGGCCGCAATTACCGCCTCAGATCACCCATAAGAAAACCGGGGGATTGCTCCCCCGGCAACTGTTCAGTTATTACTTTTCTTCCTTGTTGCTCTTGCCGGCTGACTTGGAAGTCTTTCTGCGGTTATTGCTGCGACCGCCGGTAAACAGCTTGTTATTGGAATAGTCCCTGATGGGTTCTTCATAGTTTTCCGGCTTGGGCATCAATACCTTCATGGAAGCGTTGACGCGGCCCTTTTCATCAATCTCGGTGACCTGTACGCGGACAGTCTGACCCATCTTGACGACATTGGCCGGCTTGGCAACTCTCTCCCAGGCCATGTCAGAGACATGGACCATGGCATCGGTTCCCTGGAACAGTTCGACGAAGATGCCGTAGGATTCGATTCTGACGACCTTGGCGTCATAGACCTCGCCAACCTCGGCTACTCTGGTCAGAGCCTGAATCAGGCCGACAGCGATGTCGATGGATTCCTGAGAAGTATGGTAGATCAGGACACGGCCATCATCATTGATGTCGATCTTGGTGCCGTTGGAAGCTTCAATGATCGAGTTGATGGTCTTGCCGCCGGTGCCGATGACATCTCTGATCTTGTCGACCGGGATATCGAGGCGGGCGATCTTGAGGGCGTATTCGCTGACATGCTCTCTCGGCTTGGCAATGGCGCCTTCCAGAACATCCAGAATCTGCATTCTGGCCTTCTTGGCCTGCTGCATGGCTTCCGCCAGGACATCTCTGCTCAGACCCTGGACCTTGATGTCCATCTGCAGGGCGGTAATGCCGTCTCTGGTTCCGGCGACCTTGAAGTCCATGTCGCCGAAGTGGTCTTCCATGCCCTGAATGTCAGTCAGGATGGTGTAGTTGCCGCCGTCTTCAATTAAGCCCATGGCGATACCGGCTACCGGTGCCTTGATGGGAACGCCGGCTGCCATTAAGGACAGCGTACCGGCGCAGATGGAAGCCTGAGAAGAGGAACCGTTGGATTCCAGTACTTCGGCTACCGTGCGGATGGCATACGGGAACTCGTCTTCACTGGGCAGTACCTGCTTGAGAGCTCTTTCGCCTAAGGCACCGTGACCGATCTCACGGCGTCCCGGGGAGCCCATGCGGCCGGTTTCACCGACACAGTAAGGCGGGAAGTTGTAGTGATGCATGAAGCGCTTCTCTTCGATTTCCGTCAGGTCATCGATGATCTGGTTGTCGCCTAAGGCACCTAAGGTCGTTGCGGAGAGAACCTGAGTCTGGCCTCTGGTGAACAGACCGGAACCATGAACTCTGGGCAGCAGGTCGATCTGAGCGTCAAGCGGTCTGATCTCATCAACGGCACGGCCGTCGGGTCTGATCTTGTCTTCAACGATCAGTCTTCTGACTTCGTCAGCGACGATCTGCGTGCAGACTTCATTGACCATCTTGATGGTCTTGTTCTTGGCGGCTTCGCTTTCATATTCCTTAGCCTCAAAGTGCTCGACTGTCTCATTGGTCAGAGAATCGATAGCCTCATCGCGAGCCTGTTTCTCTTCCGTGGAGACAGCAGCCTTCAGGCGGTCATAGACGAAATCGTAGATTTCCTGCTTCAGTTCGGCCGGAACTTCGTAGAGAACGATCTCAACCTTTTCCTTGCCGACAGCCTTGATGATCTCATCTTCGAATTCGCACAGTCTGCGGATGTTGTCCTGTCCGAAAGCCAGAGCATCGAGCATCAGTTCTTCACTGACCTGTTGAGCACCGGCTTCAACCATCATGATGGCGTCAGACTTGCCGGCGACAGTCAGTGACAGGGTGGAAACATCGCTCTGAGCGACCGTCGGGTTGCAGACCAGCTGGCCGTCAACGCAGCCGACGATGACGCCGGCGATCGGTCCCTCAAAGGGAATGTTACTGATTGATAAAGCCAGGGAGGCGCCTAACATGGCGGCCATCTCCGGTGAACAGTCATTGTCAACTGATAATACGGTATTTACTACCTGGACCTCATTGCGGAAACCTTCCGCAAACAGCGGCCTGATCGGCCGGTCAATGAGACGGGCGGTAAGGGTAGCGTGTTCGCTCGGTCTGCCTTCTCTTCTTAAAAATCCTCCGGGAATCTTGCCAACGGAATACAGTTTCTCCTCAAAGCTGACGGTCAGCGGGAAGAAATCAGTATCCTTTGCGACATTGGACATACAGGCGGTGGAGAGAACGACGGTATCGCCGTATCTTACTAAGACCGCACCGTTGGCCTGCTTGGCTAATTCCCCGACTTCAACGCTGAGGTTCCTGCCGTTGAAGTCCATGCTGAATACTTGTTTAGCCATTTCTTTCTTTTACCTCTCTTATAATTTCAACTGTTTTATCTTATCACATAAAGACTGTTTAGTAAATCAGCAACTTTCATTATTCTTTCAGTGAGGGAAAACTGTCGGCATAATGGCATTAATGCCTGCCAATTACCTGAAAAAGCAACGTTTCCGTTGCCTGCTTCTCATATTCTTACTTTCAGTTTAACCGGCTCTTCATTCTCCGGTATCATCAGAAGAAAAGCGGTAAAAGGCATCGCCTCTCCGGTTTCCTTCATGATAGCAAATGGGGTTCCCTTGCCTCCAATGTTATCCAGGTACTTTTCCTGGCAGAATACGTAGGCACTTTCATATTCTGAGTAAATGTCGAAGTCAGGATTAAGCTTTTTGGCCTTACTGATGGCCTGTTTCAATGTGATCATGATTTACCTCCCGGTATTATCATAGACGATGCCGGCTGCACTTTTGTCGCCTGCCGGACGACTTTTCATCTGAACCATGGCCGCTTTAGCGGGCGCTGATGCGCCGTTTCATGGCCGCCGCGACCGCCAGCGGATCATCAGAAGTTATGATGGCGGTTCCTACCACTACCGTATCCGCCCCGATGTCAATGACCGACTGCAGGTTATCCAGGGTAATGCCGCCGGCCAGGGCTACTTTTGCGTTTTGGACGATCTCATTAGTCTGCCTTAATTCCGCAAAGGAATCTTTCCCGGTGGTCTTGACATCAAAGGCGGTATGCACGCAGATGATGTCGACACCCAGATCATCTAGTTCCCTGACCCTTTTTGCGAAAAACGGCGCTTCGATCATGTCCGCCATCAGCCGACCGCCATGTTCTTGAGCGCTCTGCCGGGCCGCTTTGATGGTCAGATCATTGGCTACTGCCAGAACGGTCACGATGTCGGCACCGGCCCTGAAGCAGCTGTCCGCCTCAAACCGGCCGCCATCCATGATCTTGGCGTCGGCCAGTATGGTCTTAGCGGGAAAGGCTGACTTAAAGGCGCGCACCGCCGACATGCCGTATTCCATGATCATCGGCGTACCGACCTCAATGATATCGATGTGCTCTTCCATTCTTCTCATCAGTTCAATGCCGTCGGCAATTGACAGGGTATCAAGGGCTAGCTGAAGTTTCATGATGATTCTCCTTTTTCTGATTCCATTCTACCGCAATAAGAGGGGAAAGTCCCTTCGATATCAGCCATTTCAATGCCGTCGGTTCTTCTTTCGGCTTTATTCAGTTTTTCCGCTGCTATATAATGGAAACATGAAAGTGCTGTTCATCGCCATCCAGTCGCTGCTCTACCTGATCATCCTGACTGCCGAACTGTTTTCTCTGACCGGCATCTCAGCGGTAAAATTCGCCGTCATTGCCCTTTGCGCTTTATACGCGCTCCATCTTACCGCCAGCCAGTTTAAAAGCAGCCACCCGCTGTTTCTGCTGATCAGGCTGCTGACGCTGGCTGCCGATTACCTGCTGGTCATCCGTGATGACCACTATCTCTTGGCGGTCGGACTGTTTGTCAGCGTGGAGATTCTCTACGGTATTCTGATGGATAACCGGCAGTTCTGGAAATGGCGGTTAACCGCCAGCGTGGTTATGGCAGCGCTTCTGACGGTATTGGGACGCTTCAGCCTGCTCAATCTGCTGGCCCTGGTCAACATCGTCAATCTGACCTTTAACTGCCTGGATGCCTTAAGTCTCAGGCAGCCCATCTGGTTTTGGGGGTTTATGCTGTTCTGGCTGTGTGACGTCAGTGTCGGCGCTCATAACCTGTTACCCGAAAACCGGATCATTCCTTACGCCATCTGGCTGTTCTATGTACCGTCACAGGTGATCCTGTGTTTAGGAGAAAGCATTAATGAAGAAAAGTAAACCGCTTGGAGTCATCATGATCATTGTCAGCGCCCTGTTCATCCTCTCTTTTTCCATCGCCGTCCCCATCGTTTTGCGGCCGTTTTACTACTGGCACATCAACCTGTTAAAGCTTCCGCAGACTACCGGATACAGCTATGATCAGATCCGGACCGCCTATGATGAAATGATGAATTTCTGCTTTGGTCTGACCGATACCTTTTCTACCGGCGATCTGCGCTTTTCCGAAAGCGGCAGGCTGCACTTCGTTGATGTCCGCTTTCTGTTTCTGCTCGATCTGGCCGTCTTATTGATCAGCGGGCTGATCATGGGGACTGTCTGGCTGCTGAAGAAGAAAAAGATCATCGAACCCTACCGCTTCTACAGTCACACTCCCGGATACTATGGCGCCGAGCTTTTGGCTTTCATCTTCATCGCCATTACCCTGCTGTCGCTGGGCAACTTCGACAGGACCTTCGTGATCTTCCACCAGATCTTCTTCCCCGGCAAGACCAACTGGCTCTTCGATCCTTATGAAGACCAGATCATTAACATCCTTCCTGAGGTATTCTTCCGCAACTGTGCCATCGCCATCGTCGTCATCCTCATCGGACTCTGCATCCATTTCCTGGTTGCCGACTATCGGATAAGAAAACGGGAAAACACCGCCTTTTAGGAATCTGACGCTCAGCAGTCAAATAATCTGTCATGAGCGTTTTCTTTTTCCTTCTGGGCAGCGTACTGGCCAGTTTCAGCTGCTGCATGGCTGACCGCTGGCTGAGCCGTCAGAGCCCGCTTGGCCGCTCTCAATGCCCGCACTGCGGCCATCAGCTGGCTTTCAATGACCTGATTCCCGTCTTAAGCTTTCTGTTTCTGAAAGGCCGCTGCCGCTATTGCGGCAGCCGGATAAGCATTTGGCTTTTCGGTTGCGAGCTGCTTAACGGCAGCCTTTTTCTGTGTCTTTATCATTTTTACGGGATTAACATTCTTTTAGCCCGCTACCTGATCCTTTTTACGGTCTTGCTGGCATCAGCCTATCTGGACATCATCAGCCTTCAGGTTTCTGACGCGCTTTTGGTGTTTTTGTTAGCATGGCGAGTGATCACCTTTCAGTCAGCTGACCATTTGCCGTCTGTCTTCACCAATGCCCTGCCGGTTGCGGGCTTTCTCATCGCTTTTTCATTGATGTTCCGGCTGATAAGAAAAAAGCAGCCGATGGGGCTGGGAGACATCAAACTCTTCTTTATATTGGGCTGCTATTTTTCCTGGGAAAGAAATCTGCTGATCCTGCTGATAAGCTGTCTGAGCGGCATCATTTACTGTCTGATCTTTCAGCGAAAAAAGGCCTTTCAGCCCTTTCCCTTTGTTCCCTTCATTCTCATCGGTGCCATTCTAACTGTCTTCTTCGGCCGTCAGCTGGTCAGTTTTTACCTTCTGCGGATCGGCCAGCTGCCATAACTGCCCGACTTCCTGACTGTCAAGCGGACGGTACTCACCGACTTCAAGTCCCTGCAGCGTTAAGCCGGCAAAGACATCCCGGCGCAGATAAGTCACATCACAGCCGAAATGGGCAAACATCCTTTTGACCTGATGAAACTTGCCCTCACAGATGGTAAGCCTGGCGCTCTGCCGGTCAATGACCTCTAACCTGGCTGGCCGGGAGGTGAATTCCTTGAAGCTGATGCCTCTGGCCATTACCTCGGCGGCGTTATCCGGCAATGTGCCGGAAAATCTGGCATAATAAGTCTTCTCAACATGGTTGTTGGCACTTAACAGGGCGTGATTAAGCTGGCCGTCATTGGTTATCAGCAATGCCCCTTCAGTATCCTTATCCAGACGTCCGACGCAGCTGAGATCGCGGCGCGGTGAATCGATCAGCTCCAGAGCTACCGGAGCGCTGACGTCGCTATTGGCACAGATGTAGCCAGCCGGCTTATTAAGCAGATAGTATTCATAGCGCTGATAGGTGATCAGCTGATCATCGAGATATACCTCGCTGTCTTCCTGAACCTGCTGGGAACCGCTGACAGCCTTCTTGCCGTCTACGCTAACTGCCCCCCTGCGGATCAGTTTTTTTATATCATTTCGCGAATAGGGCGTCATGTCTGCGATGAACTTATCAAGTCTCATACATACCTCCAGTTACGGTCATAGCGGTTCTTGAAGATGCCGGAACTGATCCGGGCAAAGCCCAGCGGATACCCGTCTACACAAATCAGGACCCAGCCTTCCAGATCATACTGCCGGCAATCAATGGTTTCACCCTTCAGATAGCGGATCACCCGCTCATCGCTGCTGTTAAGATCGAGCACCTGGTCAAACTGCTCTTTCCTCAAAGCCATGGCTAAGGCCTGAGAAGGCTCAAAGCCGTTGTTTTTCATCCGGCCCAAAAGCAGCCCGCTGCGCAATACCCGTACGCTCTTACCGGTTCTTAATGTCGGTACCATCAGAATGCGCTCATCCCGTACTTCCAGATGGCCGCGCAGGAAGGCGGGATCAAGATGCCGGAAGAAGGGATCATCGCAGGTAAATGTTGCCGGTTCAAAAGCCGGCTTGGGACTATTGCCCTTTCGCTGCAGCAGGGCCAGGAAATGGCCCTCGCCCTGTATCCGGTGCGGGTAAAGACGCTTGCAGTCTGTCAGACCGTTCAGCCCGTCCGCAAAGCCTTCATAGCCTTTAATCGGCAGAAGGCGCAGTTCTGGATCACTGTCAAGAGCATCCTGAATGACTTCCTCATTTTCCCGGGGATCAAAGGTGCAGGTCGAATAGACCAGTCGGCCTCCCGGTTTAAGCATTCCGGCCGCGGTCTTCAGCAGTTTCTTCTGAATCGGACTGTAATAACCACCGTCCCTATTCTGATAAGCGCTGATCAGCTGCGGTTCCTTACGGAACATGCCCTGACCGGAACAGGGAGCATCGATCAGGATCTTGTCAAACATCATGTCCAGTTTTTCCAGTTCACTGGCCGTCACCAGCATGTTTGTGCAGCCGGCCATCTCCAGATTCTTAAGCAAGCCCTGAGCGCGGGACGCGCTGATGTCATTGGCCACCAGAAGGCTGTTTGTGCCCATCCGGCCGTAAAGCTGGGTGCTCTTACCGCCCGGAGCGGCGCAGCCATCCAATATTACATCGCCATCTTCAATATCAAGGATCTCCGCCGGAACCATGGCGCTGGGCTCCTGAAGGTAATACAGTCCGGCATGATAGTAGGGATGCTTGGCCGGCTTGGCCTGTAAGCCGTCATAGTAAAAGCCGCTGTGGCACCACTCTACCGGCTTAAGTTCAAAGGGGCTGATCTTGAGAAAATCAGCCACCGATATCTTTGCTTCATTTACCCGTAAGCCGAAATGGCGCGGCTGGTCAAAACTGGCCAGATAGGCGTCATACTCGTCTTTCAGGATTTCCCGCATCTGGGCCAGGAAAGCATCGGGAAGCTTCATTTCAAACCTCCAGAAAGGCTTTACGGAATTCGTCGTGCTTTTCCTTAGAAATCTTCAATCCTTCACGGATATAGGTATCGGTATCACCGAAGACCTCGTCGATGGTGCTGAAAGCCATGTCAATGTATTCCCGGAAGGCGAAGTTATAGTAGTCAAAAACGCTTTCCCTTGGCTGGGTACCCGGGAAATAGCACTCATTGGTAAACATGTAGTCAGCAATGATGTCATCACGGCTGACGCCCAGCAGCAGTTCCACATTCATGGCTCCGATGCCAGCTCTGTCCTTGCCAACCGCGCAGTGCCAGAGGGTGGCATGGTCCTTGTTTGCCAGCAAGAGGTCAATGAAGCGGTGATACTGCTGCAGGCAGTATTCACTGCTGACCATCATCCGGTAGAAACCGCGCATTCTTACCCGGGCTGCCTGAGGACCGCTGGTCGTTTCCAGTTCCTTCAGTTCATCCTCGAACTTCTTGTCCCGGCTGACTCCGGAAGCCCTCTGCGGCATCGCTGAAAGTGGGACATTGATGATGTTCCGGTATGATTTATCCGGCCTTTCGACCATTTCGTCCGCCCCGCGCAGATCGATGACCTGCCGCAGGTCATATGAATGATACAGAGTCTTGATGTCCTCAAGGCAACTGCGTGACAGTTCTCCGGAACGGATCAGTTTCCGGCTTCTGATCCTGACACCATCCTTATTGACAAGTGAACCCAGGTCTCTGGTGTTCAGCATTGATTCCAGTTTTATTCTTTCCGCTACCATGTTAATTTCCTTCTTTTTGTACATTCTGACAATCTGAGCAGACAGCGATCAGCGGAATGTAAATCTCGTCATCGCTGTAGCCGGCGTGCTGTGAGGCGATTGCCTCATTTTCGCTCTGTACCATGGCCTTGTTGCCGTAACTTATGGCCAGGTAGTCACCCAGCTGCTGGCGGAACCAGGGATGTTCCCGGCCGGGGCCAAACAGGCCGGAACGGATGATCTCATCAGCCTTATAAAGGCGGAAGTCATCCTTGAATATCGCTTTGAACAGCCTTTCAAATTCCCTCTTTTTTCCCTTTCTGACCTTGAAACTGGCCGCCCGGGGTTCAATGGAGACCGGTCTTTCCAACAGGTCCAGCAGCTGAGGATAATCCTCAAGGAGGTAGTTATCCACCGCCATGTGACCATGGTCGGCCGTGATTATAAGTACGGCATCTTTCAGCCGGCTGGCCAGAATCTCACTCTTACGGTTTCTTTCCTCAATCAGGGCTACTACTTCCGGGCTGTCCGGGCCGTAATGGTGCATTGCGGAATCCGGCTGGGTATCATAGGCATAAATGTATTTGCGGCCCGGTTTGCGGGTCAGTTCGACGATCTTGTCCAGCATTTCATCATAGCTTTCATAAGGCACTTCCATGAATGGGCTGACGCCATAGGCCTGATATTTACCGGCCTCGTTTATCTGGTCAATGATTCGCTTGGGCTGAAACTGATCCAGCAGATCAACAAAGGGCTGGCAGATCTCCTGATGGCCCTTTTCGCGGTTGCGGAACAGGGTGATGACCTTATCGATGGGTGGAACATAGCAGTCCCAGCCCAGAAAGCCATGTTCAACCGGATTCAGGCCGCAGATCACCGAGGTGGTTGCTGCCGTCGTGGTGGCCGGAAAGACCGTGGCGAGTTCTCTCAGGCGGTTTCTTTGCAGGAAGCTGTCGGGACTGAGGTGGCGGTCCAGGATCCTTGATCCCATGCCGTCATAAAGCAGCACGATGACATTTTCCGGCTGTTCTCTCTCCAGCAGTTCGTCCAGATCATTCAGCGTTTCATGAGCCGGCTGAAGACCGAAATAGCGTTGTACGGAACAGCCGATGGAAGTGATGCACTGGCGGTAATCGTTTTTGACGAGCATGGTTCAGCCTCCTTATGACAGTTAATTATAACAAATATCCCCCTTCTCTCTCAACCGCCAACTGTTTTCGCTTCCGCAAAAAGAGCGGGTCAGCTGACCCGCTCTCATCATGATGATTAACTGTTTCGCCCTAATTCATCTGTCTTCTTCTCTTGATGACAACAAGTGCCATGCCGAGAGCAGACAGCAGCATTGTGGCGGCATATAAGCCTAAGTGAGAATGATCACCGGTATCCGGGATAACCGGATCCAGCTTCGGAATCTCAACTTCCCGGCTGTCAGTATAGGTTTCGCCATCCGGACCGACTACCGTAGCGGTAATGGTCTTTGTGCCGGTTTCCTCAGTGGTCGGTTCCTTGGTTACTTCTTCACTCATCGTGGCTTCGACGGTCTCGGTATGAGTGCTGTCGTTTTCACAGGTGAAGGTGGCGGAAGCACTGCTGTTATCATCAGCCCAACTCCACACCGGAGCACCCCAGTTGTGGCCAGTGCCCTGAACGGTCACGACGATGCTGTCATTGAGTTCAAGTTCCTCATTGACTTCCTTAGTGGTGATTGTCACATCAGCATTGTTGCAGCCGACTTCGAAGGTAATGGTAGCGATCGCTGTGCCGGCCGGAATGCCATCCAGGCTGATGGCGGTAACGGTTACTACGCCATTTCCCTCATCGTTATTGACGGAATAGAAATCCGCCAGTTCGCTGCAGGTAGCTTCCACGAAAGTCAGTTCATCGGGATCGTAACTTACTTCATAGAGACCGTTATTGAAGATCTCATCTTCGCTGATCTCCACGATGGCACTGCCGTCGTCACCGGTGGTGCTGTCACCACTGGTTCCCAGCAGATTGCTTCTGGTCAGCTCAATCGGAACTGTTTTCTTATCTGTCGGAGCCTTGACGAAGGTGGTGCTTCTGATGGCGTTAAGACCGCCGTCAGCTTCCTTTTCCTGAGCCTGCAGAACGTCGAGCTTTTCCATCTTATAGACACTGCCACCGCTCTTGTCAGTTCTGGCAATGAACCTGTCACGGCTGTCAATATTCTGGACGACCACATCGGCATCGACGTTATCGTTGTAGAGCGTTGAGATGCGGTCAGCACCGGTGAAGGCAGCTACCTTAACGGCATTAAGGGTATCAGCGGTCAGGTCAACGAAGGACATTTCCTTGCTTTCGTTGTTGACGATCAGCAGACCATAGTACTTGTCAGTAGACAGGATGGTCATGGACATGTTGTTGGCGGAAACTGTCAGGTTAGCAATCGAACCGACAGTACCGGTTGACAGTGTCGCATTGATTCCATCGGTAGTAACCGGTTCATCAGCGTCCACTCCGAGAATCGCTGAACCAAGCATGGTTCCGTTGAGAGTATAGTAGTAATGCAGATTGGATTCCAGGTCGGTTCCAATATAGGCAATAGCTGTTAAGTTCGGGGTATTCCAGCCGGAAAGGCTGAAGTCCGGGGTAAACGTCAGGACATAGCTGGCGCTGACATGCAGGCCAAGGTATTCCTCGGTAACCGTTTCACCATCAACCGTAGCCTTCAGATACGGCAGCTGAGCGCCGTCTCTGGAGTTATAGGAAGTGGTTCCGTAGCCACCCGGTGAATCGCTGATGTAGCCATTGGGGGTGATCACGGTATAGACGATGTCGCCAGAGGAGGTCATGCCAAGAATGGCATTGCCGCTGCGGCCGCCGCCGTAATGCTGAGCAGCCGCGGTGCCTAAGGTGGTCGTCTTGCCTGTGTTCAGGTCAATGCTGACAAACTTATCGCCATCGTCATCGGAGAGCTGGGCATTGATGGAAGCGTCCATTCTGGTCAGCTCCTCAACGATAACCGTTGCGCTGGCACTGGTAGTGTTGTCCTTGTTGGCAGTTGCCTTGATGGTAACCGTACCGGCGCCTACTGCGGTAACAAAGCCATTGGCGTCAACCGTAGCAACCTCTTCATTGGAAGAGGACCAGGTCACAGTCTTGTCGTCCAAGGTAATGGGTAGCACTTCAGCACTGAACTGAATCGGTTCTTCGCCGACGAAGATGCGGGCACTTGTCGGAGTCACGATGACTTCGTCAACCTTGTTTTCGTCAAAGACTTCCGTATAGCTGAATCTTTCGTACAGATATACCGGGTAAACAGAGTTTGCTGCCGTATACTGACCGTTGTTGTAGCGGACATAGTATGTATTGTTGCCGGATCTGTAGCCCAGGGCATGGTTATCGGGGTTGTAAGTAAAGTAATTGCTGGTTGAAGGAGCCGTGGTGGTGAATGTAACATTGTAGCTCCAACCGCTTCTGCCGGCAGTAAGATAGTACTCACCGTTTTTCAGCAATACACCGCTGCCGTTAGCTGAAGCTGTAAAGACACTGGTATCATCAACTTCCTTACCGTCAATGGCAATGCCTCTTTCAGTATCATAGAAGACGGTTACGGCATCGACACCCTTGGTGGCACCGCTGTGAGTCAGGGCATTTGCGCTGCTAACAACGTTGGTGTTGACGATCAGGTAATCCTTGCCGGCTACCAGGAGGTCGGACAGAACATAGATGTCCTTTTCAATGATGATGTCGCCTTCACCGATCCGGTAGATGGCGGCTTTTTCATTGCCGGCATAGTCGCCAGTGAAGACCACAACGGCATTGGCGTTGATGCCTTCCCTGTCAAAGGTATAGGTAACGGAAGTGCCGGGTTCACTCTGCTCGGGAACGACGGATCCGAAGACCTTCCGGCCGGAGACATCCATCAGAGCGAGGTAGGCAACATATCTGTCATCCTTAACGGTTACGGAAATGGTGCTGTCCGTGAAGTTTACTTCTTCAATGACCGGCTTGGTATCGTCAATGGTAAAGGTGAAGCCAAGGAAGCCGCCTTTACCGATCGCACCGCTTTCCACAACTGCGGTGATCTGGTCATTGGTCAGTGAAGAACTGGTTCCGTCTGAAGCCAGGATACCGTAGTATTCGGGCAGGGCATACAGGCCGGCAGTGAACTGCTCGCCTTCTCTTAAGCCTAAGGAGCTTACCTGAAGGTTCATATTAAGGGTCCGGCTGTTGGTCTGCTGCCAGGTCGGGGTAGTAGCCTGAGTGTTATAGTAGGCATTAGCCTGATTCCGGTTGACGGAGCCGAGCCAGATCAGCTTGCCGTCAGCATTGGTAGCGGCCGGGAAGACCGTTCCGCCGAATCTGATCAGTGTATAGACAGCTGAGAAGATAACACCTTCGCTTCTGATTGCCAGCTTATCGGCCGGGAAATTCTTCTCAACCGCATACGGGTTGCCGGTAACAAACTGATCAGTGGAAGAGGCGTCCTTCTTGAAGCGGATGCCGTTGGTATTGGTGGCACCAAAGTATGATGACTGTTCAGAGCCATACAGCTTTTCAACATAGGTAACGGCATCGAACATGGAAGGATCAGTCCAGCTGCCGTAGTATCCTAAGACAGGGATTGAGTAGGTTACGTCATCATCGCTTTCGATGAAGGTAAAGCCTTCAACATAACCGCCGTTTTCTCTGCTGGCCAGCTTTCCGTTGGCCGGGATGGCGATTTTAACGGTAATGGTTGCGGTCATACCGGGCTGTAAAGTGAAGGAATCAGCGCCAACGGCACTTTCCTGAGCCTTGATGATCTGCAGCAGAACTAAGGCGTCACGGCTGGATAAGCCCTTGTTACCGTCAACCTCAGCAGCATTCGTGTCGATCTCAACCTTGCTCTTCCTGCTCAGATAGTCCAGCAGAGCCTGAACATCATCTCTGTCCGTCTTGCCGTCCTTATTGACGTCATGAGACTCGAACGGGAGGCTGATGTCATAAGTGGTCGTGCCTTCGATCGGAGTAGTCTGGTGAGACAGCAGCGTATCGTCGGCTTCCAGATCCTGAGTAAACAGGTCAGTTCTCAGATTGTACTTGACTGCTTCCTCAGAGAAGTTGGTAATGGTAAAGGTGTAGTTAAACTTACCGGTTCTGGCCGGGTCATCGCCTACTTCAGCCTTGACCTTGCCGTCCGCGGCTGAACCCATTAAGGCCGTAATGGTGCCATCGTCAGTGCTCATCTGAATGAATGACTTGGCGGTAACGGCGGCTTCCAGGTTCGCCAGACCGGCACCCTGATTAAGCAGTGAGTAGTAGTGGTCTGACTGCTGTTCAATTACCGGAACGGCAGTAGCCATGAACATGCTCTGAGCGAAGTTTCTTAAGGACAGGCCGGTTCTCTCAGCAATGTTTTCCTCACGGTAATACTGAGCGATAGCGGCAACAAGGCCGGTTACCTGCGGGGCAGCCATCGAGGTGCCGCTCATCAGTTCATACTGATCATGTCCGCCGGCATAGCCACCGGTCTGAGCTCTGTGATAGCCGTTTAATGACAGAACGGAGCCGCCCGGAGTGGTGATCTCCGGCTTCATAACCAGGGAACCCGGAGTGCCCCAGGATGAGAATGAACTCATGCTGTAGTAGGCCATCGGGGTAAGGTCACCGGCTGAACCGATCTTGATCGTTCCGGTATAGTACTTGAAGCTACCGGCATCGTGTTCTTCAGACTGAGCCTTAATGGCTGCGCCGTCAGACTGCAGAATACCAGCTACCGGATTGGTATAGGGATAGTCGTCGCCAACCGTTGAGCTTGACAGCGTACCAGCCTGATTGTTGACGATGATGGTGGCAACAGCGCCAACGCCAACCGCACCGGTCGCCTTCTCACCGAAGGTGATGGAGCCGCGGTTTACCAGGGCGATATTGCCGGCAACGAGGTCAGCAACGGCCTCGTATTCTTCCGGATTACCAACAGCGTCAATGTATACATAATCATAAGTTCCGGCTACGCTGGTTGTCGGGGCCTTCTGCGTGCCGCCGCTTAATTCAGCATAACGGACTTCAATTGAGCCGTCGAACAGCAGATAGGGAGCATAAACACCGGTGTCATCAATTGAAGCAACCGTGAAGGAATTGGTGAATGAACCCGGACTGCCGCCGGTATGATAGTTGATGTCATCGGCATACAGCTGCTTGTTGCTGTCCCAGGAAGTATTGTTGCCGGCGGAAATGGCGGCAACAATACCGCTGTTGGCCAGATTGTTGAAAATGGTCTGATATGCGCCATTAGTATTAATGGAGGTACCGGGAGCACTGGAACCAAGAGACAGGTTGACTGAGCTGGCTCCCATGACAATGGCGTCCTCAATGGCTACCATGTAGTCAGAGTCATAGGCTCCGCCGCCGGAACCGAAGACCTTCATGACAAAGATCTGGGCATCCGGTGCCTGGCCGACAACGCCATATGTCTCACCGGCATCAACGAAGGAACCGTCAGCCGCCTTGACATAGCGGTTGGCAGTGGAGATGCCGGCTACGTGTGAGCCGTGCTCTTCCTGAGTATCGTTGAGGTGAGTTACATTCTGGTTATTATCAACATAGTTGCCAATGAAAGGGATCTTGGCACTGTAATATGAGCCTTCAGGTCTTGAGGACGGGCTCTTCCTGGAGAAGTTCAGCTGTTCCCAGACAGCGGCGACATCTTCAGCCGTCATCAGCTGATCGAGCGTACCGTCTTCCTCAATGGCATGCAGGAAGGCTTCCTCATCAAAGGACTGGTGCTCAATGTCCAAACCGGTATCAATGATGGCCAGACGGCTGCCGGCACCCTTATATTTGGTGGCGTTGACGCCGTTGGTCCCGGTCATGTCGCGGGCATTTACCATCGTCGGCCGGTCAGCTTCAGATGAATCATCCTCATAGGGAACATAGCGGTTTTCAATAACGACTTCCTTTACTCCGGGAAGGCCGGCGATCTTTTCAATGTCGCCATAGGCAACTTCGGCAGAGATTAAGTTGGCTGCCAGGGTAAGATTCCACTTGACATCCAGTTCCTTTCCACCCAGAACCTGACTGGAAATCGTCTTTGCTAACTTGTTCTGCTTCTTTTCCAGAGCAGCACGGTAAGAAATTGCTTTCTTGTTAGTGCCGATACCTTCAATCGAATAGCCGGCATCAAGCGTGGACTTGCCGTCCAGAATGATGGAGACTCGAACGATGTCAGTATCCTTATGGGCAGGCGCTTCAGCGCTGTCAGTTTCTTCCGTATCAGTCATCCTGGGGACGTTAAGCGTCTCAGGATCAACATCACTGATTCTGACGGCTGTAGTGCCGGAAGCGGAAACATTCTTCTCAGCTGACGGCAGGGTGCTGGCATATGTGGTGAACATATTGCTGAACAGCATTGCCAGGGTCAGAGTGAGAGCGAAGAAATGTCTGATCCTCCTCATATTCTATCCTCCTTTTCCAATAGAATTTGAAAATATATATATGATATTCTACTTTTCCATCTTACTTCATTGCAAGAAAAAAGCCTTAGCTTTTCAGAACTTTTGAAATCTTTTCAGCCATTGTTTATTGTTTTCATATATCTTTCAACAGCGACATTTTCCGCTGTTCATTTAATAGAAAACGCCATTCTTTCACAAATGGCGTTTCTTCTTTTCTGCGGTTATCTTTCCGACTCTTTTACCAGGGTGAATTGTCGTTTTCCGGCTGGCCGACGAAGATGTAGCGGCCCAGCTGTGGTGCCCTTATCGTTTTCTGCTGGCTGATGAATTCAACCAGAGCGTCATGGATTAGCACACCGGTATTTTCATAGTTTAGCTGCCTGGTCAGCTTGGAAGTATCGTTGCCTCCGGAAGCCATGTACTCGCTGGTTATGACCGTATAAAGACGGTTGGGATCAAGGTCATTGCCATTGCGGTCATGAATGAAGACGACCTTATGGCCGGCCGGCCTGGTGTGGTCCATCTTGACATTCAGCCCGGCAAAAATGATGTTGCCGTTATTGCCGTAGCGCTCCGGTTCGTGAACCAGTTCAAAAAGCTGCCAGATCTGACGTCCGGTCATCATTGTCTTCATCAGTGGGTCGTTGAATCCCATGACTGATATCAGTGAATATCTGGTTATCTCCCCTTCAGGGAACTGACGTCCGCAGCTGGTGGCGTTGAAGTAAACTATATCACTCTTCATTCTGTCCATCACCGCGTCGCACAGAAAGTCACCCATTTCGCTTTCGCAGCTAAGCCGCATCTTCATGGTCCGCTCGTTATAACCGATGACTTCATCGAAATAATACTGATAAGGCTTAACGATTTCGGCAACAAACGCATCGATCCGTTCGTCATGGTCAAAGTGATCATGCAGAACATCGATGATCTCGCATCTGGCCCCGACCACCTTGCGGCTCTGCTCATCAAACTGCAGGATAATGTGCGGCAGGCTCTTGCCGGAAAAACCGCCCTTGGTAACGGCGACACCCCGGTAAAGGCGGGCGTAATCACCGGGAATGTGACCGCCGATCATCACATCCGGCTTCAAATCGATGATCTGATCGATCACCTCGATAAGCTCACCCGATTCGCTTTCCTCATCAAAGTAGAAGGGAAAATGACAAAGGCCGATGATGACTTCCGCTCCTTCGGCTCGAGCCATGGGAATGTATTTCCTCAAAGCTTCCACTTCGCTTATCGCCTTAAAGGGGGCAAAGGCACTGGCGGTCACCATATACGGCGTATATTCGGTAGTACAGCCGACGATACCGTATTTGATGCCGGCCTTCTCTATTACGACATATGGCCTGGTACCTTTGATGAAGTCTCCGGTCATTTTATCAACGATATTGCTGCAGAGGATTGGGAAGGTCTGGTTGATGTGAGCGATGTTTTCCTCAAGCTGCTCTTTTCCCCGGTCAAATTCGTGGTTGCCCAGAGTCATAGCATCGGTACCGATCAGAGCCAGACCGTCAAAGACCTGCTTGCCGTGCCACAGGATCCGGTTGATGTTGTCACCGGCATCCAGCAACAGGCAATGCTGAGGGTCCTTAGCGCGCACGGATTCAATGGCGCAATAGAACCGGCTCAGTCCCGGTGTTTTTTCATCTTCCCGGAATTCGCCGTCGTAATCAGCATGGTTGAGAATGTGCAATTCAGTAATTGTCATTGACTTTTCCTTTCTCGTTTAACCCTTCAGTCCGCCCTTGGAAACACCGGTAACGATGCTCTTGCGGCAGAACAGGAAGAGGATGATCATCGGAATGACGACGATCGAAGCTCCGGCCATCAGCCTTTCATAGCGGATGCCAGCTTCGGAAGTAAAGGCAAATAAGCCAAAGGGCAGGGTACGGTTGGCGGTGGTATTGATGACCAGTACGGCCCACAGGAAGCTGTTCCAGCAGGTAATGGCGTTAAGCAGTCCGATGGTGACCAGCGAAGGGCGGGCGATGGGGACCATGACCTGCCAGAGATACTGCCAGTCACTGGCTCCGTCCACCTTGGCGGAATAATAAAGGCTGTCAGGAATCGACATGAAGAAGTTCCTCAGTATGTAGGTATAGAAGATGCTGGAGGTAAAGGGAATGATCAGCGCCGCCAGCGTATCGTAAAGCTTCAGCTTGACAATGGTGGAATAGTTGGTGATGATCAGCATTTCAAAGGGGATCATCATCATGCTCACCAGTAAGCTGAACAGCAGATCGCGGCCCGGAAATTTCAGCCGGGAGAACCCATATGCCGCCAGAATGGTATTGAACATCGTGACGCTGACGCAGATCAGGGTAACGATCAGCGAGTTGCGGAAATACTGCAGGAAAGGTGCCGTCTTAAAGGCATAGACGAAGTTCATCAATGTCGGATTGGCCGGAAAGAGGGTCGGCGGCGTGCTGTTGCATTCCGCCCAGGTCTTGGTGGCTGATACCAGCATCCAGAAGAACGGGAAGATCATGGTCAGTGCTCCCAGAGCCAGGACGATGATCACGGCGATGTTTTTGATGGTTGCCTGTTTTTTCATCTTTCTGCCCTCCTAGTGGTAGCTCCACTTTTTCTGGATCCAGTTCTGGATCAGCGTGAAGATCAGAATGATGACAAACAGCACCATGGCGCTGGCCGCAGCCGGTCCCAGTCTCATCTTGGTATAGAACTGCTCATACAGATAATAGATCACGGTATAAAGGTTGTAGGCCGGACCCGGCTTGCCGCCGAAAAGCACATACAGGGAGTCAAAGACCTTGAAGGCGCTCATCGTATTGACGATAGCCACCAGGCCGATGGTCGGTGCCAGCAGGGGCAGGGTGATGTTGAAGAACAGATCCAGCGTCTTGGCGCCATCGACCTTGGCAGCGGTGTAGTACTGCTTGTCGATGTTCTGCAGACCGGCCAGTAACAAAATGATGGTAAAGGGCATCATCGACCAGATGCCGTAAATGGACAGCGAGATCATCGAATAGGTTGGGTCATTAAGCCAGTTGATCGGTTTCAGTCCAAACAGCGACATCAGGAAGTTGAAGATGCCGTAATCATAGTTGAACAGCCAGCGGAAGACCAGACCGACGGCCGCCGTTGAGGTAACCAGGGGCATGAAGTATGCGGTCTGAAACAGGCCCTGAAGCCATCTGGAACTGTTAAGCAGCACCGCGATGATGATGGAAAGGACCATGGCAACCGGAACGACGATCAGCACATACTGGGTAGTGTTCTTAATGGCGCCGATGAAAGTCGGGTCAGAGAGTATCTTGGTGTAGTTGGCAATGCCATAGCCGGAGAAAGCGCCGGTAAGGACCCGGTAATCCTCCTTGAAGGAGATCAGAATGGCATTAATGAAGGGATAGAAGGTAAAGACGATGATTCCCAGCATGAAGGGAGTGATGAAAAGCAGCGGTTTGCCCAGGCTTTTCACCGTCATCTTCTCGTCCTGATCTCTTCTTCTCTTTTTTTCTTTCTTCTTCATCTGATACGCTCCCCGGTCTTTTCATCAAAGACAAAGACGCCCTTATCACGCAGGCTGAAGCGCACCTCAGAGCCGATGGACGGATTGTAATAGGGATCAATATAACCTCTCAGCGGCTGATCAGCCAGCGATACATTCATCAGGGTATCCTTACCAGCCTGATAGATCTCATTAACCTTAACAGTTGTTTCACCCTTGTTGTCATCAAAGACGAATGATTCCGGCCGGATGGCCAGAATAACCCGCCTGTCTTCTTCAATCTTCAGATTGGAAATCCTTATGACCTGCTTATCGCCATCAGCCACAAAGCCGCCATCGTGCCAGCAGCCTTTCAGCTGATTAATGGCGGGCGAACCAATGAAGTCGGCGACAAAGAGGTTGGCCGGATCGCCATACAGATTTCTGGTAGCGTCAAACTGCTGCTTGACTCCCAGCTTCATCAGCATGATGTAATCAGAAATGGAAGTAGCTTCTTCCTGGTCGTGAGTGACAAAGACCGTGGTTACCCCGGAAGCTTTCTGAATGCGGCGGATTTCCTCCCGCATCTCCACTCTCAGTTTGGCATCCAGGTTGGACAGCGGTTCGTCCAGCAATAACAGTTTTGGGTCCTTGACCAGCGCCCGGGCGATGGCTACGCGCTGCTGCTGGCCGCCGGAAAGCTCAGCCGGATGGCGGTCAAGGTAGTCCTCTATATGGACCATCCGGGCAAACTCCAGTGCTCTGGCATTTCTTTCTGCCTTGGGTACTTTTCTGATCTTCAGTGGGAAGGCGATGTTCTGCAGTACCGTCATGTGTGGATAGAGGGCATAGTTCTGGAAGACCAGCCCGACTTCCCGCTTTTCCGGGGTCAGGTCGGTCACATCAACATCGTCAAAGTAGATCCGGCCGCTGCTGACCGGCAGGATGCCGGAAAGCATATTGAGCATGGTGCTCTTGCCGCAGCCCGACGGACCCAAAAGGGCAATGAGCTTTCCGCTTTCAAAGGTTTCCGACAGATCATTGACGGCAATGACATCGTCAAACCGCTTGGTTAAGTGTTCCAGTGTTACTTTCATACCAGTAATTCCTCCAGTACTCTGCCGTCCGTATCCGGCATTTCGAAGCCGATCATTCTGGCCATGGTCGGGGCTTCATCGACCATGTCCGCTCTTTCAATCACTACGCCTTTTTTTATCGAAGGTCCGCAGGCGATAAAGGCGGTATTCTCATCGCGGTCCGGCCGTGAGCCGTGAGTAGCGGCCCCGATGTAATGGTCTCCGGGGATCTTGCTGTTCCAGAGATAAGGGGTATCGGGATCGTCGTTAAAGGCAATGTTGCGCCGGCTTTCAATGACGAAGTCAAACGGACCGGCCAGGTGGTACTCTTTCTTCATCTCCTCTTTATCCAATACGTAAAGCAGCTGGATATCAGGATTATACTTCAGACTCTCCAGATAATCCCTGACCTTCTGAGCCATGACTTTATCTTCCGGATCCTTCAGTTCAATGTAGCAGGACAGGCCGTTGGAATGAGCGAAGCAGTCGCAGTCAACGATCCTGCCGTCCTTACGGCGGATGAATCCGGCCTCGGTGAGCAGGACATTCATATTCAGAACATCATCAATGTCCGTCTGGCCGTGGTCCCCCATGATGACGATATTGGTGTTATCCGGATCACCGTAGCGTTTCAGACATTCCATGATGACTCCGAATTCCTCGTCGTGCTTGCGCAGCTGATCAAAGGCCTGCTGACTGTAGACACCATAGCGGTGGCGGGCGGAGTCCAGGTCGCACATCTTAATCAGCATGACATCAGGTTGACCGAAGTCTCTGAGCAGGTCTGGGGCAACCGACATTGTAAGCAGGTCAAGAGATGAATCCTTACCCTTTATATATCTTCCATATTTCCAGTAATAGGCATCCAGCAGATTCTGGGTCGCATTACCGTTTTCCAGATACTGCAGCGGGGCATAGCCATCATAGTGATAGGGAACGACCATCGGCCAGTTGTAGGTGTAGTCAGCCCCCGCCGATACCGGCCAGCTGAGCGAACAGGTAGTCAGGCCATGCTCACGGGCGTGATCCAGCAGGGTCGGTCCATTGACCTGCCGCTTATAGCCATACCATGTATCGTTCTTCTCACAGTGCAAAAGCCGCTCATTGGAAACGATGCCGTGCCTGTCGACATAAGTACCGGTAAGAATGGATACATGGCAGCAATAAGTCAGCGCCGGGTGAACCGGCAGCAGGTGATGAACATGGGAGCCGTTCTTAATTACCGGGCCGAAATTGGGCATGGCAGCCATGCGTTCAATGTCACAGGAACACAGGGCGTCGATCATGAAAACAAGCAGTTTCTTCATATCGGAATTCTCTCTTTCTGAAAAACATGTAAAGAGCATCAAAAAAGCGGTAAATGCCAGAATAGCCACAAGCAGCAAGCTGTGACTATTCTGGTTATTACCTGTTTTTGATCAATGATTAGTGTTCGCTAAGGGCGGCGTTGCAGGCATCGACACAGGCCTTTAAGGCATCCTCAGGGGTAGCCTGGCCGGTCAGAACCGTCAGCAGCATCTTATCGATCTCGGTACGGACGGTTGATGAACCGTAAATACCGCTTAACCAGTTCAGATTCGGCATCTCAGCAGCCAGAGCGGCAGCTGCGATGTTGGTCTTGGTGTATTCCTGATACTCAGGAGTATTCAGGGATGAAGTATAAGCCGGTGAAGCACCGAACTCGATAGCCCACTTGGCGGCTACTTCTGTTGATGAGAAGTACTTCAGCCACTTGTAAGCAGCCTTTTCTCTCTCCGGGGTTGACTTGAAGCAGACCATGCCGCCACCCCATGACGGGATGTATCCATGAGCATCCTGCATGATCGGAGCGCAGCCGACTTCAAACTTGCCGTCATTGGCAGTTGCGTAGCCGACACCGGCGCTTGAGCCGGTATAGGAAGCTACGGCACCGCTGGTGAACGGACCGGAGAAGTAGTAGTCATCACCGACTAAGCGGAAGATGCCCTCATCGATGCAGCTCTTGAGCCACTTCAGGGTTTCCAGAGCGATGTCATTGTCGAATTCAACCTTCTTGGTGGTCGGGTTGATGTAGCCTGAGCCTTTCTGGATGATGATGCCGGCGAAGGTATCCATCAGAGAGTCAGAGCCCCAGCCCGGTTTACCGGTCTTCTGATAGATGGTACGGCTGACTTCTTCCAGTTCCTTCCAGGTGGTCGGAGCCTTCAGACCCAACTCGTCAAACAGGGTCTTGTTGTAGTAGTATACTTCCGAAGTGCAGATGACCGGGATCATGTAGATCTTGTCCTCGCCAAACTGGGTAACTTCACCATACAGCTTGCCTACCATGTCGCTCTTGAAGGTCGGAATGCCGATCTCCTTGTCGTTGATGTAGGGAGCGAAGTCGACCAGCAGATCATCAGCGATGTACTCGATTACTTCATTGGAGTATCTTGAGCAGACATCCGGGCCAACACCGTTTCTGACGGCCTGCAGCAGGTTGGCATCATAATCCTGATAGGGCTGCTGTACAGCGGTGACATGAACTTCATTCTGTGACTTATTGAACTCCTCAACCAGAGCGTTCAGATAGTCATTGTGATGTTCAGTGTAAGTGTGCCAGTAGGTGACCTCAACCGGTCCCGTCGGCTCAGGATCCTTCTGACCGGAGCATCCGGCAAAGGAAAGGACCATGCCAATTACCAGCAGAACAACTAATAATTTCTTCATATTATCCTCCTCTATCTATATGAATTAAGTATATTGTAATACTACTTTTACTTTGATGTCATTATCTTTGTGTTTGACTTGCCACATTTATTCACAAGCCGAAAGCCCGTCACAATAAAACGGCTGGCAAGCCAGCCGTCTGTACATTCGCAGCAACTAGAAATGAATGGATCTTACGACCTTTGGTTCGAAGTTGCTGAGGTCATAACGGGAAGCGAAATGCAGGACATAACTGCTGCCGTCATGCTCAATGAAGTAGAAATGAATGGTACCGCCGTCATCACGGGGAACCTCATAAAAACTGTAATCGATGTTATCCGTCTTTCCCGGGCTAAGAGGGATGTCGCTTTCCAGGCCCAGATCCTTCATTGCGGCCTTGAAGTCCTGATTACGGTAATAAAAGATCCGGAAGAACAGCAGATTTGAACTGTCCTGCTGCAGATAGCTATACTGGACATAGATGTTCTGCCTTACTTCCTGAAAATCCGCAACCGCCAGATAACTGACGCCGCTGAATTCAGCCTCCTTATCAAGACGGAAGGAACAGTCGTTGATCACCACCAGGCTTTCATCAGCCGGAAGCGCATCAGGATGACCACCTTCATTTTTTCCGGAACCGCAGCCGCTCATCATCACCAGCATGACCGCTGTCAGCAATACTATCATGATGCTTCTTTTCATAGCTTCACCTCATTGTTCATTTTCCTAATTCTAACAGAAAACTGCCGGCTTTACAGCCGGCAGTCTGTTGGTTACATTTCAGTTTCTATGCCAGTTCTTCTTCCCGGCGGTTGCGGCGGGAGGTATCACTGATCCAGGAGAGGTCCATGGCCAGTCCAATGGCACTGAACAGCATCAGCCAGTAACCTACGGAGTCACGGTCGCCGGTCGGCGGCGTGGAACTGTGGTAGGTATTGGTAATGATGAATGAATCCTTTTCCCGGGTGATGGAAACTACGTAGTTTTCTACCTTTTCTTCCTCAACTTCATAGACGATCTCTTCGCCATCGAGGTAAGCCGGCAGTTCATCGAAGACTCCCTGCCACTGGTTGGCTTCGCTGAGCACCAGCACTCTTCCGGTATCCTCACCGTTTGCCAGCAGGTGAACGGTAATGCTCTTGGTACGCATCTGATACTCGTTGTCATTATCCTTCCAGACCTTGCGGACCGGCAGTTCGATCCAGACCATCTTATTGATGAAGGTCAGTTCATCGGAATCATCAGCTACTTCAGCCTTGAATTCTTCACCGTCAAAGGTCAGTCTGATCTTTACCGTCTTTTCGGCTTGATCGAAGATGATGTCATCTTCATCAGTGATGACTTCTCTGACCGTATAGCTCAGGCAGCCTTCATCATCAGTTCTGTCCAGATCCTCAACGGTAAACTGCAGCGGAGTGAAGGAGATCTTGCCTTCAGCGTCATTGCTGACAGCTTCAACCAGTTCGCCGCTTTCATCCAGCAGTTCAAAGGTAAACTGACCGTCTTCCAATTCACCGTGTTCCAGGATCTTTTCGCCGGTGATAACGCATTCGGTCTGATAACCGACATCAAACTCAACGGTGCGCTTTAAGCCGACATACTGAGTACCTTCAGCTACGCCGACCAGCGTCTGGGCTTTAGCATCTTCCTTGGCCTCGAAGATGTAGCAGCCGCTGTTGAGCTCGCGGGAGCCGCTGAGTTGAAGGGTGATCTCACTGTTTTCCTTCAGCTGCAGACCCTCAACCAGATATGATGCCTTACCGGTCTCCATGTTCACGGTTGCCAGGTCAACATCGTTCTGGCTGATGACGACCTTAAGATCATCGCTGTCCATGATCTCACTTCCGATTTCGAAGCTGATATCGGCCAGGTAGATGTCATTGTCGGTTGCCTGTCCCTGAGAGATTCTTTCCCGGACGGTAATGTCAACGTCATCGAGAGAGTTGGTCTTGGTAAAGACCGTGGTCAGCGGGTGAGCAGCGATCTGCCCCTTGACCAGGAAATCGTAGATCTTCTTGATCTGGTTGCCACCGTTCTTATAGTTTTCCAGCCACTCATAGTCCGTGGAATTGAAGCTATAGTTCTTGAGAGCCGGACCGGTAACGACCGTCTCATCAACGGCGAAAGAGAGTTCGCGGTTACCGAATTTCCAGATTGCTGCCTGGGTAGCGGTCAGTGCTTCACCATGGGTGAGAGCCTGGGCTTCGGCTTCCGTAAGAACATTGTTTTCCAATAACAGTTCTCTGAAAGTTTCCAGTGAACCGGTGCCGCTGACGGAACCCCAGTAGCCGTTCATGCAGATATAGCGGATGTGTTCCGCATCCTGAGTACTGTAATAGCTGCCGTCTTCGACATTTCTGCCGTTATAGGTATCCTGCAGGTTAGCGTCAGTCGCTACGTCGCAGCAGTAGGTGTAATAAACATTTCCGAGGTTATCGATCAGCTTGTACTGACCGGGAACGTCAATGGAACGCTTTCTGATGACTTCCGGATCATTGGGGTCTTCGCCTTCGCGCAGGGACCGGGGGATGATGCCTGTAAACTGCACCATGATGCGGCTGGCCAGACCGTTATTGACCAGAGTATAGGGGTATTCTTCTGACTCGACATAAGGCTTGTCATTGGGGTCGACGCCGTTAAGGCCGACACCCCAGAGGTTGTTTACGCGGTCTGTCCAGGGATTTACTGACGGCCGCAGGCTCATGTCCGGACGAATGGACGCCAGTTCATGCATGGTGAGGTTTTCGGTAAACTCAACATCGCCCAACTGCACGACGACATCTCTTACTACGTCTCTGTTTTTAGGCTCTTCATCCTGAGCAACCGCGCTCTGCAGGCCGGTCAGCACCATGATGAGGCTGAGAACCAGTATAAGTAATCTCTTTTCCTTTTTGTTTCTAAGCATATCTACCCTCCGTAAGAATTGCTATCAATCAATGAAGGTACACAATACCTTCTGAAATCATTACATTCTCATTTATATTAATATTACTATTTTCAGATTATCCTGACAACAACATTTGCTTGTTTTATTGCCAAAATCAGGACAAAATCGCCATGGTTTGAACATGTTCCAGTGTTTCATACGGTTCAGCCGCCGAAAAAAAGCGGGCAATTCACCCGCTTCTTCTGCCTTGTTTTGGCCAGCTCCTACTTAACGGTTACCGCAGTGATGTGGGGGTTCGGTCCGTTATACCAGTACAGGAAGCCTTCCAGATCAACGGTCTGACCGATCTGCAGGCCTTCAACAGCCTTATAGACAGCGGTATCCTTGCCGCAGAGGTAGGATTCAACCGTGAACTGATAGGTAACGCCATTGCTGGAAACGTTGAAGTAGAGGTCACTGCCCGGTTCACCGGAGCCGTCCCAGTTATACAGGAAAGCGACTTCATTGCCGTTGGGATCAGTGCTGGCTTCAACTTTCATACCCTTGAAGGTGACCTTCTCAGTCATGTGGCTGATCAGATTTTCAGTGCCTAATAAGGAAGTGACATCAACCGGCTTGGCAACATAATTGCCTTCTTCGATCTCCCACTTGGCATCGATGATCTCAACCTGACCGGACCATTCAGCCTTGAAGCCGGTAACCTTGATCTTGGTTCCCTCGGTCAGCTTGTTGTACTCTTCTTCTGAGCAGGGCATTTCATAAAGGAAATAGGCACCGTCAGCGTCCTGAGTATAGAAAGTTCCCTTATCCTGCCACCAGGACTGCTTGGCCTGGATGTAGGTCTCAATGGTAACTTCACTGTTAAGCTCAGCGGCGACATACTGTTCGTGAGTCATGACACCTTCGCCCTTCTTCTTGGGATCATCCTTCTGGCCGCAACCGGCAAAGGATAAAACCATGAGCAGGGATAACATTAAGACAAATAGCTTTTTCATTGTTTCTCTCCTTCTGCAGTCCCTTGGGACTGCTAATTAATTATAGAACTGCCGGCAGGCATAATCAACTCTCATGCCGGTCAGCCGTTTTTCTTAAGCCTTTCCTTGCGGATATCATTAAGGTAATACGCAGCAAGAAACAGCCAGACCACGGACAGGCCACCCAGTAATGCTACCGCCGTTTTCGGCAGCGGGCCGAGATCAGCCTTGCCGCTGGTGCCGGCCTGGATCTGATCAAGATGGTAAAGCGAAGTGACATTGCCATACAGTTTCTTATAGAAATCCTCATCGATCGTCTGCTTACGGTTGACCGCCTTGGCAGTCTCCTCAATCAGGGCACCGGCAGCTTCTCTGAGGGAAGCGGAGCCGTTGAAGACCGGGGTAACAAAGGTGTTTTCCGTATTGGCGATCAGCAGTTTTACCGCGTCAATCTTACCATGATAGTGTTCCTCATTGTCGCTGCCGCCCAGGGACAGGTACTGCTGATAAGCGGGATCCTGCTGAGCCTTCAGCGTAACCGGACTGTAGCCCTCCGTCTGGCTGTAGCCAATCTGGATATCGTTAGTCAGAAGATATTGGGCAAACAGCCAGGAGGCCAGGACTTCCTGCGGATCCGCCTTATTGAAGACGCAGATCGAAGGCCCCTGAGAGATCATGGCCGGGTGTTCAGCGTCAAACTGCGGGATCATCCGCACCACCATCTCGAAATCCACCAGATTCTCCTCAGCGATGTCCTGATGACCCAGCGGGGCATCCGGCCCCATCCAGGTCGCCCCGGCAGTGGAGTCAATGGCGAAAATGCACTGGCCGGCATTGAGGAAGTTGGCCGGGTAAGACGAGATCTTGAAGGTTGATAAGGCTCCGGCCTGAACATTCTCCCGGACCATTTCCAGGATCTGACGGGTCTGATCGTTGAAGATCTGCACTTCACCTTCCCCGCTGCAATAGGGTGCGTTAAGCTGTCTGAGCATCTGGATCATCATGTTGTCAGTGGACTTATAGATGAAGGGGATCATGATCTTCTGGCCGTTGACCAGATAATTGCCATCGGCGTCCTTCTTAGTGGCGGCCCGGGCAATCTCAAAGATCTGTTCCCAGCTCATGACTTCCGGAATTTCATAACCCAGTTTATTGACGTAGGTCTTATTGATGTAGAGCGCTTCCGTAGAGCGCATGAAGGGAAGGCAGTAATAGTGGCCATTCAGTTTTCCCTCCTCCAGAAACTTGCTGACCATCTGGTCAAGGGAGGGCGAATCGAAGCGCACCTGGCGGCCAGCCAGACCGTAATCTTCATTGACATACAATTCATCAAGCGGAACCACGGTATTATTGCCGGTCAGATAGGTGGCAACATGGTCGGGATAGGTGATGCAGACATTGGGGGTCGTACCGGTGGCCAGATTGGTGATGACATCGTTATAGATACGGGAATAGTCGGTATAAAGCCGGATGTTGACCTTGACATTGGGATAAAGGGCTTCAAAGTCGCTGACGGCCTTGTTGTAGATGGCGGTCTGATACTTGTTGGTATCATTTTTTGCCCAGAAGACGATCTCATAATTCCGGGAAGTGTCAAAGGCTTCCGGCATCACGAAATCAGCCATCTGTCTCTGGCCATGGCAGCCGCTTAACGGCATAAGCAGGCTCAGTGTAACGATCATCAGGAGTATTCTGCGGACAGTCTTTCTCATCCCTTGGTACCTCCCCGGGCAACGCCCTCCATGATCTTCTTATGGAAGATCAGAAACAGTACGATTAACGGCAGCGAGATGACCACCACGGCGGCCATCATGGCCGGAATGTTTTCCCGGCCAAAGCCGTTTTCCCGGATCTCCTGAATGCCGTTGGAGACCAGGAAGTAAGCTTGCTGATCGGTGATCAGCCGCGGCCAGACATAACTGTTCCAGCACTCAATGACTTTCAGGATGACCACCGTGACGATGGTTGGCCGGCAGATCGGAATCAGCACCTTGAACAGAAACTTCAGATCAGAAGTACCGTCAACCTTGGCAGCCTTGTAAATCTCATCGGGAACCTGGGAGAAATTCTCCTTCAGCAGATAGATGTAGAAGATCGAAGTCAGTGAAGGCAGGATCAGACCCAGAAAGGTGTTGCGCATGTTCCAGTTGGTAATGGTGACGAAGTTGGTGATGACGACCAGTTCATTGGGGATCATCATCAATGATAACAGAATGGTGAAGACCAGATTGTTACCCCTGAACTCCAGCTTGCTGAAGGCAAAGGCCGCCAGAATTATAACCAGCAGCATTCCTCCCGTTGTCGCGACCGCAAAGATCAGGGTATTAAGCAGATAGCGGGCAAAGGGAACGGCGATAAAGACCTCGACATAGTTTTCCAGAGTCGGGGAAAGGGTGAAGAACTTCGGCACATATTCCGAGGAATAAGCGCCATAGCTCTTGACGGAGGTCAGGATCATCCAGTAGAAGGGGAAGATGACGCAGATCGCCCAGAATACCAATAAGGCATAGGTCAGGATCTTCTTGATCTTCTTGCGGCAGCGCAGCTGATTTTCCATTCTTTCAAAATCATTATTCATGGCTGCACCTCCTAATAGTGAACGTGCTTCTTGCTTACCAGCAGGTTGATGCAGGTAATGGAAAGCACGATGGCAAACAGGATGATGGCCGCGGCTGAG
>JAEEHC010000051.1 GCA_016280635.1 Erysipelotrichaceae bacterium | reverse complement strand
TCAATATTTGGCTACTCATATTCTACTTCTATTTCCTTTGTCTGACCATACTTGAAATTCAGTTCTGATCTTTAAAACTTCTTTTTTCTTTGCTCCTTTTCTTCCGCGGCTTTAAAACGGAATTTACTCTGCAAAGTTACAGCTTATCTATTCGTTTGTCTGTTACTCGATTTTGAATTAATCCGCGAAATTGAAAGCGGAGTCTTCACTGCTGAGGTCAGCCAGGTTCGGATAACCGGTGATCTCCCAGCCACCGTCAACTACCAGTGAGGTGCCATTGACATAGGAAGCATGCTCAGATACCAGGAATAAAGCCGGTTCGGCAATTTCATCCGGTTTGGCTGCTCTGTTCAGCGGAATTCTTTCCTTGAACTTACCGTAAGTAACTTCATCGTTCAGTACGTTGGTGTTGATCGGAGTAGCAATCAGACCCGGCAGAATGGAATTGACTCTGATGCCATAGTGGGCCATTTCCAGAGCCGCGTTCTTCGTCAGCATTTCCACACCAGCCTTAGCAGCGACGTAAGCTGAACCGTAGATCATCGGGACATGAGCATTCAAAGACGCAATGTTAACGATAGCTCCGCCATCCTTATTGTTTCTCATGGCTCTGGCCTGATGCTTCAGGCACAGGAAGACACCGATCAGGTCAACGTCCAGCGTCTTCTTCCAGTCTTCAACATCCTGATTGATGATCAGTTCGGTTTTGACAATGCCGGCAACGTTAAAGCCGAAGTTCAGTTGACCGAAGGTATCGACCGCGCACTTTACCGCCTTCTCGACATCCTTTTCCTCAGCAACACTGCCCTCAACACCGACCAGTTTGCCCGGATACTGTTCGCATAAATCCTTAAGACCATTGTTATTAAGGTCCATGCTGACAACATTGGCACCTTCTTCAAGCAGATGGGTAACAATGGCCTTACCGATACCGGAACCGCCGCCGGTAACCATAGCTGTTTTTCCACATAATCCTCTCATATCATTTCTCTCTTTCCCGGTACTATGACCGTTTTTTCTAGTATCAATGTATTGCCTGATTTACATGAGCGTCAATCATTATGCCCGACAATACATCTTTAAAGTATTGCGATCACCGCCATCAGCATCCTTCTAAGCAGGTATTCTTGTCCAGTCGATCATATAACCACCTCGTATTCCTTATTGTCCTGCATCACTGTACTGACACGGTTATTTGTCAATAAGACAGTTCATAAAGATATCAACTAATTCCTTGAAAACGGCTATGTTTTCCAGTCCCCATTTTTGTTCTATACAACTTTGTCATTCGTTTAATATACAGCTTTATGATATGTTATTCCGTGTCTTTCACAGTATGCTTTAAGTGCCTGTGAATCACTGAAAACTGTAACAGAAGGAACATCCAGGAAGATATCACTTCCGATTCTATATACCGAGGATGGGAATGTTGCTTCTGCCAGTTTCTCGCAGCCAAGGAAAGCATTATCCTGAATTTCAGAAACACCTTCTTTAAAATCAATCCTTAATAGTGATTCGCAATATGCAAAACACTGAAAAGGAACCGTCTTGATCAAATCAGTATTTATATGCACTCTTTCCAGATTCCAGCATTCATAGAACAGGCATTTATCTAATGCTGTAACATTTCCAGGAATCGTTATTTCACATAGGGCAGAGCATCCTTCAAAAGTGCCTTCCTTAAGTTCAATGGGCCGTAATGTCGGAATGTTTATCGATGATAGACTCATACATTCCGTAAAAGCAAAAGATCCAATATAATCAACATTCTGACTGAGTTTTACACTTTTCAGCCTTGAACAGTAAGCAAAAGCATAGGCCGAAACTGATCTGACAGATGATGGTACGGCAAGTCTTCCCGAGATGTTCCTCTCAGCAAGATAAACAGTCTTTCTCGTCTTATCATACAAGCATTTTTTATCCTTTATGAAATTGCTGTTATCATGAATCTCAATTTCAAATAGGTTGCTGGCGTTTGAAAACGCATCTATATCAATCTGTGAAACTGAACTTGGAATTATCAGTTTTTCTACGCTATGAGTGATTCTAAGACTCTTTATTCTTTCAACATTATCAGGGATTGTAATAGTTGTTTCCTCTGCTGAAATTGTTGCGCCATATAGAATTCCGTTTTTGATGTCATATTTAGCCATAAGTTCTTCTTGCTTCCTCTCCGATCATTATCGAATAGCCGTCTCAGTGATCAGTTTTCCGAACACGAGGCAGAATGTTATTATGCAGATTATATCGTTATACTTCCTCCCTTAGTTTATCCCGCAACAAAACAATATTATTTTTTTGTAACAAAATCTAAACAGCCAATTGATCATAATCGACATCAAAATTATCAGTGTCAATTGTCAATTTAATTGTTTCACCATGAACTACCACATCAAGATATAATTTGCTGCTATCAGAAAACTTCAGTGTATTATCCACTAATGCCTTCATTAACCAATGGTGAAGTGCTTCATCATTGTCAAAGTATCCGTACAATTCAGATCTATGAAAAATAGGTCTATAATCATCAGAATAATCAATAAAATCCTCAAGACTCGCCATTGTAATTAGCAACCTGCACAAATCTTTTGATATGGTTTCATCGCTCCATTCATTTATGATTATCTTGAAACTATCTACCAACAGTTTCTTATAGTGTTGGTGATCGGCCTCATCATATTCATCTTCTTGTTTACTCTTCCCAATAAAGGATTTCCATTCATTAATCAGTTCATCTAACATTTAAATCACCTCTATTATTTCCTGTGTTTTAGCTAACCTTAATGACTCTCATAATGTTTGCTATTGTCTATGATTATCCTTATGTAACTAATAGTCTTATCATTTAAATTATATTCTTTTTCTATGTAATTTAATATGTTTAAACATATCAGCTAAAGCATTACCAACGGCTTTAAATGTATCATGTGAACAATCTGTATCATTTTCCCCGTCTATTATTGCGCATGCTTGATGTCTTCATTCAGATTTTCAACCAGTGTTTTTTCATAAATGCCTTCCGTATGGGCTATTGCTTTCAATGAATCTCGCAATTCTTCTCTGGCATTTTCAAAACTGCTAAAGCAGTACACATTCGTCCTCATATCAAAGATATCCTCTTTTAAACCAAGACTGTCATCAAAATCCTTAATAGTAAGCACCCAAATCTTCATTCCAATAACCCCTTCAAGAATTACTCACTTTTCCGTACCTGCTCAGGCCAATATCTATCTATTTCTCTCTGCATGTTATCTCTGCCTACCGGATTCATCGTATGAATGACGATCGGATAGAACATTTCTCTTTCAGCCAGCCAATCGATAAGTTTGATCCCGTCACCGCCATCATTAGCATAATCACCCAGATCATGGTCACAGTTGATCTCTGTTATTTCCATGCCGAATCTTTCGCATTCCCTGATCTTGTTCTTTGCTTCATTTACGCTGTGACAGTGATAATAATCGTATGGTGCTGTCCTTTCATCATCAAGCCATATCTTTATGTTTTCCGCTTCTTTTAAACCAGCCAATACAAGCCCTTCATCCATATAATCCAGAATCCTGGCATCATTATCTAACGTCTCCATCATAATCTTATGATAAGCTCTGACACAGAGATCCAGATCTATCTGGCCTCTCAGGAAATTACTGATGGGGATTAACGTTCTAATGGCGCCTTCTGGTCTTTTAGGATAGAATTCCATGTCCATGTAATTATGTGTTACTTCTCTGTATATCTCGCCATTCTCAAATGCAAAATACCCGCCAGCCGTCATGTCGGAATCATCACCATATTTTCTAATGTTTTCTTTTACACTTTCATTCTCGATACCTTCCAAGCCTACACCCAGGGTTACAAATGGTCCGCTGCACATGTGCCTGTTACTCGGCCATTCCGGATTCCAGATGATGTCGCCCTTTCTGAAAGGGGTCGGGAAATCAAACCACATTCCCATAAATGCCCGTTTTAATTTTTCTTCATCTTTTGTCGCATCCCAATTAGCATCGTAGTCCAGATTGAAGTAGTGTTTTTCATTAAAGTCAAAAGTAACTGAGATTTCTTTATTCTTATCCAGATAGCGCTTTATGATCCTGTATCTGACAATATCTTCGTCTTTCTTGATGGCTTCAAAACACTTGTTCAATTCAGTATATAAGCCGTCATCATCACTCCATTCAAAACCGTTTTTGTCCCTATACATTTCACTATATGAATAAACGCCGAAAGAATTATCATCAGTGAAAAACTCACCTAACAATCTGTCCTCCAGTTTTATGTATTCCTGCAGCATCTTTTTTACGCTGGAATAAGTACGATAGTTGGCTCTCTCACCAACCTCATAATCTTCCATGTTGTCAATGATCCACCGCCAGGCAGTATGCTTCTCATTTACACCTGCATCTTTACATTGATAAACTAGCCACGCCGCTTCTGCAGCATTATACTGATATCCGATCTCTCTGTGATACTCTCTGATATCCTTTGAATTTATAAATCTGTAGAAATCCATTATTCGATTACCTCGTTTCCATGATCCAACATACGCCTGAATGCTTCAGCAGCGCTTTCTGCATCCCTTTCCGAATTTCTATTACATATGATCAATTTCTCAATGTTGCATCCTTCAAATGCATCGGGTGCTATATGGTACGGCCCGTCTTCCATATCGTATAAGCAAAAGAAATCATCACCGGGCTTATCCAGGGCTCCAAAATAGAAATACAGTGTTTTCAGATTTGAACAGTTTTCAAATGCCTTTGATCCGATATTTACCGGATGGAATACATGCAGTTCCTGAATCGTCTGGTTTTCCTTAAACGGTTTATAAGTACCATTGCCGACATCAGTAACACCAAAGGGAATATATGCTTCCTCCCAGTCACTGTTAAAAGATTTAAGAACACCTTTCTCAATGTCAAACGCTTCTTTTTCGGAATTAGTCCAATCAACCGCATCCGAAAGTGTTCCTTCGGCATTTTTCCCATCTCTCTTAGTCCCGAAACCATATTGGAAGCACATAGCCAATTTCAACTGCGCCTGTAACCCAAATGCCCCATATCCTTCGAGGTTCTGATATATCTGAAACATGTCAGTTTCTTCATAGTTCCCCTTAGGACCCTCTTTAATGCACCTGTTGAATATAGTATCAGCAGCTGCCATGAATAAGTCAGGTCTTCTGCTTATTTCATGCCCCTGATAGGACAGTATTCTGTATAGATCTACGATGCCATCATGTTTGTCATCTCCTGATGTTTCCGGTTCATGTTCGTGTATCCAGGGAAGTTCTGATGGCAGAGGATTTCTGAACATCTTTGCATTATCGACATGCCCAAGATTCAAATATTCATCTTGTGCCTCCCATAATAATTGCTCATAATTATCACAGTCAGATTTGTTTTTCCAGCCACAAACAGGACATATCTCATAATTCTCGGGATCAAACATAGTATAGTTCCCGCATATCGGACATTTGTACTGTGGAATATCTCTTCCCATGGGTTCACCTCTTTCATACAAAGTACTCTGCAGCATATAACCATTACTTCCGCTGCAGAGATTCATAAGTTTTTACGTTTCAGTCAGTTTTCAGAATGTTTCTCCTGTTCAAAAAGATAACACTAAACATTGATTCATAACCAATAACAAAGTGAATAACGGACTACTTAAACCTATAGTATTTGAAAAAGCGCGAATACAATTAGGCCAATAATGATTTAAGTTTTGTCTTTAGAAGAGTTGATCTTCTTGTAATGTACTCATCAAAATTTGCCATGGACAGATCAACATTTGGAATTAAGTGATTTGCCAAGAAAGTTGCTCTTGTTTTCGGAGTGGTGTTTTCATTAACCCAATCTGACAACAATTTCTTTCCCTTTGACTCATTTTCGTTCGCATCGAGCATCTGCAAATTGCGAATATATCATTTTCTCCTCGTATTAAAGTGTGAATTTATATTCACTACTATTTTTTCTAGATAGAGATTTGTCTCATCAAAGACTGATGGTCAAAGATCTGTCAGCAGGTGCGCTTCCCTTTATGACTGAAACTGCCCTACTAGTTCTCTCATACGGTCCATAATACCATCAATCTTACCGAAGATATCGCCGGCTATGTAGCACTCTAAAAGGTGAAATAATTCATCGACAAATTCATACTGTTCTTCTGAAACGATTCCCGCTCTCTGAAACCGAGTTAACACATACACTAATCCGAGCGCTTGTCTATCAACTGTAGGTTCATTAACTGACTGCTTCAATTTGACAAGTGTCGGCTCAAGAATGCTCTTAAGCAGTTCGATGTCAAAAACATCCTCCCCATCTGCTTCATCAATCATTTTTCTCCATCCATTAATTGCTCTTCGACATTCAATTATCTTTTCTAGCTCATCCATTGTTTTATCTCCTTTTCCTTCAAAACATCTTATTCAGTGAAGTAATCACCCTATGTCCTTCCATTTACAAGTTCGTTTATTTGCTTTCTTCCTGCACAGTGAGGCCCAGGCACTTCTCCACTGAGTATTATTTGGCTCGTACTGATAATCTGTTTAGAACATCTAAACAGAGACGCGCTTCTCAAGGCTGATTGAGAAACGATTATTATTCTTCATTCGCTTAATCAGTTGGACCGCTTCTTCATATTTGACGTCATCAAAGCCTTCAGCCATGGTTGTTCTGACCTGGTAGGGTCTTAACTCATCAAACAGACCGTCATCAAGGATGATGAAATTATCAATGTAGATGTGATCCTGCAGGTATTTCTTTATCTCTTCTTCTCTGGGACCGGGAATGTCATCAGTCTTGCCAAAGACCTTTACTTCCGGATCCAACCCGGCTTCATACAGATAAGCAGCATAGTCAGGTGAGATCTTCCAGGAAGAGATGACCACGATCTTCAGGTCAAACTGCTTACAGAGCTTGCTGACATTGGCTACCAGAGGCTTGCTGAAGCGCTCATAGCCACCGGGATAGATGATGTTCACTACCCCGTCGTAGTCAAGAAACAGCACGTCATATGCCATGGCGCTTAAGTCCTGATCACGCTGTTGCTTCGCCTTAGCCAGAATATTCTTAAGGCTGTTATCCTTATGAAAGAACAATGTTTTTCTCCTTTAGATGGCTGATGATCTTTTCATTTATTTCTGCTTACATGATACCACATTAATGCTTCAGTTTTGCCCTGAGCGGTAATGGCTGCTATGATCAATCAGGATCCTGATCTTTCCAATGGTTTTCCCATTCAGATTAAACTGCTCCCTGATGTAGTTAATTATTTCATCTTCATTCAGAAGCGGATTAATGAAGATTCTGGCTTCATCATTTCTGATCTCCACTCTGCCCCGGGGATAGTAGTTATAAGCCTTGCCATCAGTCAGTTGATGGGGCAGGGACGCCCAGCTGAGGCGATGATTATAGTTATCGCCTTTTTTGCTGGTGAGTTCATGATCAGAAGACAATACAAACCCATACCGGTCCGTGGCAATCTTAAGGAAATAAGGCGCATTGTTTTCCAGTTGTTTCCAGTCAACGATCCAGAAGATGCCCTTATATAACGCTGAACTGGCAACGCAAACCGCATCAGGAACGATTTTCTTATTATTCATCTTTCTTTTTTCTCCGCTGCTCTTTCAGAAATCCACGGCAATTCCCTGATGTCCTGATCCATGGCGTCAATGCGCTGCTGATCAGTTTTCTTCCAGAATCGGGAAGGGTAATAATTGCCATGAATGTGTCTCTTGGTCTTGTTGTTGGTATGACAGTTAAAGGATCTCCCCTCGTATTTGTTCTTAGCCAGCCGATGCGGCTGCGCAACGAACTCTCCGGGAAGGCCGTAGGCGGAAAGATACTTTGCTCTGATCAGTTTCAGTCTTCTGTTTATCTTCTTTCTGGTATTGCGGTTTCTTTCCGCTCGGGTTCTATTCATTAAGGCCTATCCTTTCCTAAAACAAATGATAAATCAAAACCCATCAGCTGCCAATCAGCGGTTGCCCTAAGCCGCATAAACCGCAGGTGCCCGTTTTAAATTGGGAACAACAGGAAGGCTGAAGGTGTCTTCAGCCTTCTTCCTGACCTCCGGCAAGCCGGAAAGGAACAGCTTATCAGAAAGTTGATAGCCGCACTCCCGGCCAATGATTTCCATGTATCTGGCGACTTCTGAGTTGGAGAAGGCAACGGTACATCTGACCACATGAAGGATTTCTTTAAGCAGTGTTTGGTAAACTGTAGCGTCTGCTACAGTATCGTCAATGAGTCTGGGACTGACCTGGATCTCATAATGAAAGGCAAACTGGGAGTCGGTAAGATACTCAGTTCTGACAGTGCGGCAGAGACTGGTTTTCAAACGGCTGTTAATGGTAAAGGAAAAGGGCTGACTGTTAAAGGGTATCTGCAGGTCGGTTAAGACGGACAGACAGTTTTCCCGGAAAACAGACAGATCTTTGCCCCTGGTAGCCTGGTCCCCCAGAGCGCGCTTGGAAAACTGAAAACGGGGTAGACTATAAATATAGTTGATAATATCTGATGAAGAAGTGGAAAGAACACCACCGGGATAGAAATCCTGTGGGTAATCGTAGAAGCTGGTACGACCCATGTCGAACTTGACTTTGAGAAGATTGTGTACTGGGTAGAAGGCGATGATGGTGCCAAGGCCGTCTTTAAAATGATTCACTCTTAAACCGGTAAATTCCATAATATAAACCTCCAATTTTTTTCGCAATTACTGGCTCATTATATACTGCCGGTTTACCGGTGTAAACAGAATTACCGGAGGTTTTCAAATAAGGTCAGTTCATCCCACATATATGGTTTTATTGTTAAAATGACAGCCCTTGCGGCCTGTCATTTACAACTCTTCAATTCTCCGCCGATCACTGGCCTCTACGCAGCCGGCGATCAGTGCGTTCACCAGCATTCTCTTCTCATTGTTAATGATGATGGTTGGACTGCCCAACTGAACAAGTTTCATGATCCTGGCCCCATAAATTATTAGATGGGTAATATCCGGTTCCTTAACGCCAAGGTTTTCCAGCAGGTCTTTGGCCTTTGAGCTTTCGGGAAACTTCTGACCATCCAGTCCACCTTCAGCCAGAGACTGCAGGGCGGCAAACAGCTTAGCGACACTCTGTTTTAATTGCGCAATTTCAGCTCGGGAAAAGTGCCGGCTGATCAGCCAGTAGGCCTGACCGCAGCTGCCCAGTTCGTCCAAAGAATACTGGTAGTCCAGAATGAGCTGGCTGGCCGGCTTATGGTCCTTAAAGATCTCGTCAATGTATTTGTCAATGTCAAAGCTTCTGAGATTTTCTTCCACCCAGCTTTCCAGAGCGCGGAAGCGCTCAAACGCTTCAGAATCAATCATGTTATCTTTATTATTCACAATCTATTTACCTCTTATCTCTTAAAATGCGGCCAGCTGCCCACGGCATCCAGCAACAGATAATCAAACCAGCGGTCCTTGGCGGAGATGTCGTAGCCGCACTTGCGGTTTATGATTGCCGCCAGTTGTTTCCATTTCTTATTATGACCATGACCGCAGCAGGCCTCAGCGGCGTGAAGCAGTTCATGAAGCAGCGTCTGATAAACCATCCAGTCCGGTGCTTCATCCTGAAGCAGAATCTGGCTGATCAGGATGCGGAAGCGCCCATTGCCTAATGACTTACACACTCCCCAGCGGTCAAGCCGGTTTTCAACGCCAACGCTTTCAATGACACCAATCTTGATGCCCAACTCTTCCAGAAGCTGCTGGCAGTCGGTTAGAAAGGCGCTGAGATCCTTGTCCTTGGTCTTTCTTTCTCCCAAGGCCTTGGAGCTGAGGCGATAGGAAGGAAGACTCTTGATGTAGGCAATCGTCTCATGAATGGCTTGCTCATCGCTTTCCAGCAGGCCGGAGTCAAAATCAGCCAGAATGTCATAGGGACGCTCCGGCTGGTTTTCAAAGACCAGCCGGATGGTATTATTGGCCGGGTAAAAGGCCGTGACCGTACCCTGGCCATAGCTTGAATGTCTGACTTTCTTACCAATCAGATTCATTATTCTCACCTCCTGATGTTCCTTAATAAAAGCACCCGGCAGCCTGTAACCCTTACTTCAGCTGCCGGGATTTGGGAAGTTTTCCCGTTTCCGTCTTTTAATCAGTTTTTTTCCTTTCCATAATGGAGAGACCTTGAACAATATTTCATAATCAATAACAGAGTCAATAACGGGCAACATTAACCATGTACCTTAACCCGCAGAGATCTTTACTAAAGATTTTGTAAAATATCGGGGGAGACGGAAACGGAGGAATAATACTGGCTTAAATGTCCAGTTCGAATTCGATGGTAGTGTTGAGCGTGTCCAAGGCCAACTGAGCCCGGGCCAGCTCATCGCTTACCGCGTCATAGTCCTGACGGACCTTATCGAGGTCGTAGTTGGTGTACTCGTAGTCAATGATGTTGGATGAGCCGCCATAGCGCTGCTGAACACGGGATTTGGGAAGCTTGTTCTTCATTACCTGAAGTTTCTGCTTCTGACGGGTAAGCTGGGGAATGTAGACCAGCATCTCGTCGATGGTCATGTTGAACTGCTCCACTCTGGTGGAGACATTGAACTGGTTGATGGCGTGCTTCAGCTTGCGGATGCGCTCTTCCAGAGCCTTCATCTCAGCCTGCATCTTGGTGTAATCATACTGCGGCCTGACCGACTCAGGGTCTTCGTTCAGGGCAGCGACGAACATATAACTGTCCTTTTCATTCTGCTGCAGGGAAGCGTAGTCTTCATTGAGCTTGCGTAATAACTTATTTGCCTGTGCTGATGTGTATTTCATGTCTTATACCTCCAATTGATTTCACTCATATTATAGCCCTTTTGGGATCCGGCAGACTAGGCTGCCGGAGCAACGGATTGACAGCTGGCCTTAATGGCCTGAACGTCGCGGTAAGTGATGAGCTTGCGGTTCATCAACTCCCGGGCTACGGCGTCCAGAAAGAAGCGGTTATTGATGAGGATTCTTCTTACCTTCTGGTAATACTTTTCCATTTCGAAGGAAACCAGCGTTTCCTTCTTGTTCTTCAGTTCGTTTGAACTTTCCATCCCCTCGGTAATGCCTTCCCAGCTGTGGAAACCGTAAGAACAGTAGGAATCGACGAAGCGGCCGACGATTTCATAAGCCCGCCTCAGGTCATCAGTGCAGCCGACATCGTTGATGCCGAAGACCACATCATTGGCCGCCTTGCCGGCTAACAGGCACATGACCCGGTTTTCCATGTAATCGATGGAATTGAAGTAGTTCTCGGCCTGCTGATAGGAAGTGAAGCCGCCGACATCGCCGCCCTTGCGGTTGGCCGTGGAGACGATGTTGACACTTCCCGGTTCCAGAACTTCAGAGACCACGGCATGACCGGCTTCGTGATAAGCCAGCGTGGGGTCCAGCTGACCGGACTCACTGTTGAGGGCGGCCGGGGTATGGTAGACGACATTAAGCGTCGCGTTGATGATGTCCTGATGACTCAGGGTTTCACGGTTATCGAAGGCAGCCATGATGGAGGCTTCATTGATGATGGACTCCAGTGTAGCGCAGTTGCAGCCATCCAGCAGTCTGGCAACCTCCGCAGCGTCGATGTCCGGGCCGCAGCCCTTCTGGGCCAGATAATGGGCAACGATTCTCTCGCTGTCCTTGCGGCCGGGATTACCGACCTTCAGGACTTTATCGAAGCGGCCGGCCCTGATAAGGGAATTGGGTAGACGGTCCCGCTCGTTGACGGTAGCCAAAGCGAGAACCTGGCAGCCGCGAACTTCGTCAATGCAGGCCTGAATGACCGTATACTCTTCCGGACAGCGCTCATCGTCGTCGGCGAACTTATCCATGTCATCCATGAAGACGATGGCCGGAGCATTTTCCTTAGCCTTGGCAAAGGTCTCAGTGATGGTATCGATGAAATCATCATTGGCCTTGTCTTTTCTTAAGACATAGGTGGTAACGTTGCAGGCGGCAATCATGTCGTTGATCATGGTCGTCTTGCCGGTGCCAGGGGCACCATAAAGAAGAACGCCGTTGACCGGTTTAGCGCCGATTCTGTCATACTTCTGCGGGTTGCGGAACATATCTACGATGACGCCAAGTTCTTTCTTAGTGCTTTCATAACCAATAATACTTTCAAACATCTATATCTCCCCTTTCTTTTACTTCATATATCTGTAGCGGGCGTTTTCTTCAGTGCCCTTAATCTTCGACTGCCCAGGCAGTCAGAAGAAGAAATCGGCAATCCGGTTTTAAATTCCCTGACGATATTCGCATTTCAATGAACGATTGACAGGAAAACCCGTAAGGTAATTGGTAATGTTATGGGTGGTTTTTCCTGTAGGCTCGCTCATCATAGCACAGCCGTTTTCAGTCAGGCAACTTAAAATCGGCCCTCAGGTTTCAATATCTGAGTTCAACCCATATATCTGGGTTTTACTCACCGTGCAGTCGCTCGATAAGTTGGTGGTTTTCCTGCAGCAGAGCTCCCAGATGGAAGAAATTATCGTAAGGTGCCAGACAGATCCGACTCAGATCCAACTGTAAACACTCATCATCATCTTTATGTCCGCTGCCATAGCTGACCTTTGGGTACTCCTTGATCTTTCCACTAACCCCGTCAATCTTGACGGCCCGCTCATCTAGCGGCGTTGCTCCCTTATGGATCAGGTAGTATTCCCTAAGAAGAGAGGTGCCGTTTTGCCGGTCTTCAGCATTCAGCACTTCCGCGTACCTTTCCAGCTGCTGGTGGAAACGCGGGCCAGTGATGAACACCTGACTGTAGGACTTACCGGCGATGTTTACATGTAAGCGCATTGGCGCGTGGATGCTCAGACAGCGCAGAAAACTGACCGGAACTGCTTCAGGAAAAAGGATGCTGTCAAGACTCTCCCAGGGCTGCAAGAGCCGGGGGTGGCCTTCGTCATCGTAGATCCAGCGGCGGACCAGTTCTTTATTCATGTAGTAGTAGGCCTGATTGTCTGCGGTATCACCACCCCAGCAGAACACCTTGACCTTCTGGTCGCGGCTGTTGAGTTCACGGATGCCGAAGTGCTTTTTCAGCTCTTCGGCCTGCTGATAATTTCCCAGGTAATAGATGTCCGGAGAGTGCCAGGGCTTATCGCGGTTAATGCCGCGAAAGATCTTATTGATCTCTCCGGGATTTCCCAGAACCGGTACGATAATCCCGGATAAGCCATAAGGCAGAAGTCCGTCAGCGTCATAAGCCTCCGGGTCCGTCAAGGAAACGATGTTTCCCTTTACCACGGGCTGCATGCCGTAAAGGCCACGGTTTTGGGTTTCTTCAATCAGTTCATCAAATAAAGTCATTTTTTTCAATCCTTTCCTTACCCGGAAAGAAAAGCCCATCGCTACGATGGACTTACTTGACAAAGACGGTTTCTTATCCATCGTACAAGCTTTAGCACCTTACTCTCTACGGGGCAGGTTGCTGTGAGGTCATCGGGCTTGTCCCTCGCTCACTCTCTATGGGTAATTTGTTTACGGAGATATCTTAGCACGGTTGCCTGAAACAAGGCAACCATTCATCAAAACATGATCAATGGGTTAAAGCCCGATCAGCAGCCCCAGCGGTAATTAGTGAAGCCACGGTATTACCGGCTTTCCTTGATCCTTCTGCTAAGGCCAGAAATTCGATGAAGGCCTTGGCCTTGTTGCCAGAAGATCTCATCATCCTCTTTCCCGTACTCTCAGAGGCTTCTTCAGCCTTTTTGGAGTTGGAAGAAGAAGCGAGCTTGAACAGGTTGATGACGGCGTCGAGTTCTTCGGCGGTCACGGCCAGACCCGTATCGGCTTCAATGGTACTGATGATGTTTTCTTTGGAATCGAACATTTCTTGCCTCCCATTTCACTTAATTGATCATTAACGACCAACAAGGTAATTGTAGCGGATTTTTCAAATTTGATTGTCCAAAAAATGACACACATCTGCCATTGGCCGGCCAGATTCAGAAAGACGATAAGGTACCGGTTTTATATTTATTCGTTTTTCAAAGAATAGCGCGATACAGAGGATGGTAGCGGCCGTCAGTGTTCAACACGCTAAGAATTCTGAATGCCCGACAATAAGCAGCAGGCCTAAGGCTGGTCAGCCAGTCTCTTCAGCCACTTATCGATCAGGGTCTTTATCTCCGAGCCTTCATAGTCATTGTTATGGCCGTCATAGCGCCTGATGGCCAGCGGGCCGGCGCAGATGGCTAATTCATCGCTGAGCAGCAGAAAGGTCAGCCGGCCAAGCTTGAAACGGCTGCCTGCCGTCAGGTCGCTGCTGTGGCAGGCCACTTCAAGTACCGGCCGGATGGCCTGTGGAGAATTGACGGCCTGAATGATGATCTGATGACAGTCCACCACTTTGGCAGGCTGGTAAACCCGCCAGTTACGATAACTCAGACCGCTGGATTCCAGAAACCAGGGATCGCCGATTACCGGAATTTGCTCCTCATATTTCCGAAACTCCTCTTCCCTTAACAGCCGGGCGCCATAAAGCCTGAGTTTTTCCACCGGCTCATAGACGATCCTTGAAGCCTTTACCGCAACGCTGGGCTTGGTCTGAGCCCAGACATCCAGTTCCTTCTCCCGGGCATCAGGAAGAGCCATCGTGAGCTCGTCGATGGCCTTAAGCAGGTTTTCCTGATCCAGAGCGTCCCGGTTTTCCTGCACAACTCTGGTTATCTCATTGAACAACTGTTCGTTCATGTTTTCTCCTTTCCATCCGGTTTGATCCGGGCAACCTTACCCCAGGGGGCAGTGATACTTTCGTTATTGATCAGCCAGAGCACCGGTATACCCATGGCCTCATTTTCCTTAGGAAAGGGAGCAAAGCCGTCAGTCAGGATGATGATGCTTGCCGGCGGGTTGTCCTTCATGCTTTCCCTTACCCGTCTGAATACGCACTTGAAATCCGTACCGCCTCCGCCCCTAGGGCGGATGGCCGCTAAATCTTCAATGCTTTCGAAGGGTTCCGGCTGATAAGCTCTAGCGTCAAAGAAACCCAGCCACCCCTTTAGCCTTCCGCCAAACTGGTCAATGGCTCCCCTGATCTCCGAAAAGGCCTGAACAATTTCCCGATCGCCCACGGAACCGGAGGTGTCGATCTCAAACAGGATATTGTCTACCCTGTCGATGGTCTCGTTGAAATCCGGCAGGAAAAACTCACTTTCGCCGTATCTTCTGTCCGGCGGGGTGAAGGAGTAGTCATTTATCTCCTGCTGAATAAAGTCGTTGAGCATCATCCGCCAATCAATCTGGGGTCTGGTATACTGTTCGATCAGCCTTTCCACTCCCAGCGGCAGCAGGCCGCGCCCGCTGCCGCCTTTGGAGGAAAACCTTCTCATCGATTTTATCACCTCAGTAGCGTCGATCATCCGGCCGAGCCAGACCTGCATCTGTTCGTTGTCCAGGTCAGTCTGAGGCCAGAAAGTATGATCATCAAAGCCGCTGTTTTCCGGGCCTTGGATCAGCCGGCGGTTGCCGGCTCCCTTAAGGCTTTCTACCGGCTGGTCCGGCAGCAGGTGGTAGACCTCCTCATAGCTGTAGAGATATCCCTCTGTCCCACCAGGAACCGTGTGCATGGCCGGCCCGTCACCGGCAATGGTGATGAATGATATGTCACCATCCACGCTTTTAAGAATGTTGGAATTTACCACGATGTCGGCGGCCATGTTGGCCTTCAGGTGATTCCAATCTTCGTGCTCACGCCATACGTGACCCAAAGCCACATGCATGATCTCGTGCATCAGGACAAACTGAAGATTGCGATCAGTCAGAAGGGAAAGGAAGGCGGGATTGAAGGCGATCCTTTCGCCATCGGTATAGGCCGTCTCGGTTCTGTAATCCAGGGCAAACTTCATATGCATCAACAGCTGAGCATAAAACGGCTGGCTCAATAGCAGTTTCAGGCGAACCCTCTGCAGGCGCCTTACGGTCTCAAAGGTCTCCTTATCAAACTGAGCCATTGAGCACCGCTCCTCTGCTGTTTACCCAGTGAATGTATTCCGGTAACCCCATCAAAACATCCTTATAGTCCTTTTCGATCAACGCGTAATTCTGCATTAACAGCATCGCGTAGTCAGCCGGCATCCTTGAGCCATAGCGAACGGAATTGCCGATCCTCTGATGCTCGTTGCGGTGCTCCCGGGCGTAGAAGGTCATTGAGGACACCAGGGCATAAAGGGCATCGGTCCCCTTGGGCACGGCAGTTACCTTACCGTCAAAGATGGCATCCATGGTCGGCAGGTCCTTATATACCCGACACCAGGAGCGCAGCTCAATGGCCGTACCGCTGCCTATCAGTCCGGCGATCAGAGCACTGACTTCTTCCGGATCATCAGAGACATTGTTGAGGATATTGGAGACCATCTCCCAGGAACGCGGCGTTGGGAAAGCCAGTTCATCATTGGTAGCGTCAAAGCCGAAGAGGCGGTCATTGCGCAGGGAAAGAAAACCAAGTACCTTGTCGTTGATTCCGTTCTTGACCGCCCAGTGGCGCCAGGATTCAAAGCTTCCTTCGATCTCGATGTGCAGTAAGCGGTTGGCCAGGGCCTTGGGCATCTTATAGGCGACCGACTTGTCGGTCACCCGATTTCCGGCAGCGATGACCAGGCAATTGTCCGGCAGCCTATGCTCACCGACCACCCGGTCCAAAGTGATCTGATAAGCCGCTGCCTGCACTGAGGGCGGGGCAGCGGATATTTCATCAAGAAACAGCAGATTGATGACGGAATCGCTGTCGTCCATCTGAAAGATCTGCGGCTTCAGCCAGATGGCCAGCGTCTTGTCCGCGTTGGCGGTCGGGATGCCGCGCAGATCGATCGGATTGAACAGCAGCAACCGGACATCGGTAATGCTTGTCCTTTTGCCGGTGCGCTGTTCTATTTCGCCGGCAATCTGGCGGACTGCCTGCGACTTGCCGATGCCCGGAGCTCCCCAGAGCATCACTGATGGCATGCTGGAGGCCTTAAGGCCCTTATTAATAATTCCGCAGTAAGCCCGGGAAAGATGCTCGACGGCTCTTTCCACGCTTAATAACGGCATGTTCAGATTCTGAGTCGGTTTCATTTTGTCGATACCCCCAATCTAATGTCTATTTCTCTTAACTGCTTCTGCAGGGAAGCGATCTGTTCATTGTAGCCGCCGGTCTTTGCCAGTTCATCGGTAAGGATCTGCTGGCTGACCTTCAGGCTCTCAAGGGCGTAATTGTATTTGCCCAAAAGGTTCTCTAAGCCGCTGGGCACCTGCTGCTGGCTGACCTTCCCGGTTTCCTTATCGGTCCGCTTGATGACATGACTGTCCAGGAAATTGTTCAACCGCTTGATGATACCGGCTGACGACTCGATTTCCAGATAATAGGTGCCATTACCCTTAAGATAGACATAGGGAATGGGCTTTCTTTCCTTCATCTCTTCCTTTTCGCCCTTGCGGCTTTCCGGGATCCTGGGCACCATGTAGGCCGGTACCACGATCCTGAAGCCCCGGTAGCTTGCCACGTAGGTTTCCACCGGCTGATTGGTCAGGGCGTTTACCGCGTTAAAGACTTTCTCCTTCAGTTCATTCAGCTGCTCAGCTGACATCTGCGGTTCATTGGCAGGGCGTTTGAGCCTTTCGATGTCTTTGCGGCAGTTATCGATGCGCTGCTGCTGATCGGCGATCTTCTTAGGCAGATCTCTTAACCGCTGACCCTTGCGCTTGCGCTCCTCCAGATAATCTCTTTGCAGGATGCGGCACTTGTCGAGTTCATTAGCCACTTCCACCCGCTTTTTCAATAGCGGATTACCAACTGCCAGTGCCTTTACCTCAGCGTAGTTGAGGATCGCCTCATCAACGTCCGCGCCCTCCCTGACGGTAGCGTGGCCGGAAAGGATCTGGGAAATGAAGCGCTGCTTGTTTTCCAATAACTGCCAGCTGTAGGCATCAAAGGAGGACCTGGTGATGTAGCGGAAGATGCGCACTGAGGGATTCAAATTGCCCTGTCTTAAGATCCGTCCTTCCCGCTGTACCATGTCCGCCGGGCGCCAGGGAACATCGAGATGGTGGAGAGCGCATAAGTGCTGCTGGACGTTGACCCCAAGTCCCATCTTGAAGGTGGAGCCGATGATGACGGCGATCTGACCGCCGTTTACCCTTCCAAAGAGCTCCTGACGGGCCTTCTCGCTTTCCGCCTCATGCACATAAGCGATCTGCTCAGCCGGCATTCCCCTTTCAATCAATAACCTTTTCAGTTCGTCATACAGGTTGAAACCCGGCTTAGGCGTTGAGCAGTCGCAGAAGACCATCTGAGTTCCTTTGACATCTCTGCTGGTGCGGTAGACTTCCATGATGTTGTCGGCACAGCGGACGAGCTTGCTGTCGGGTTCGGCCTCAAAGGCAGTATCGATCAGCCGCATGTCCATGGCGGCCTTGCGGCCGTCCGAGGTAATCTTCAGCAGGTTATCCTCCATACGGCTGACATTCTTATTGCGGACATTATCAGCCCGTTTGGAGATATCCGCCAGATAATCCCGGAAATCCTGAGATCCCTCCCTCAGGCAGTCATCATAGCCGACCATTTCCGGTATGCCGGTTTCCCTTTCCACGTGATGGAAGTCGGCAATCGAGGATAATACGCTGGTGAGCTCCGGGATGTTGCGGAAGCGGGAAAAGCGGGTGGCAAGATGGTAGCTGTTGGTGTCAATGTCGATCTCGAAGTCCGTCTTCTTCTCAGCGAACATCCCAGCCCAGCCATCGAAATTCTGCAGTCCCAGAAACTCCAGTTCCCCATCCTGCAGGTATTTCTGCATGACATAAATGTCGGTGAGCGAATTGGTGATTGGCGTACCGGTAGCCATGACGACCCGGCCGCCGTTATTAAGTCTCTGCAGGCAGTGCACCTTATCCATCATGCCCCGGGCCCGGGCTGAAAAATGACCGCCGGAGCCCAGCACTCTGGTAATGTTGGTCTCAATGCCGACATTCTTATAGTTATGAGCCTCATCGACGAACAGGGTATTGATGCCCAGATCATCGAAGGGGACCTCGCAGATATTGGCCAGCGATTCCTTATGGAATCTCTCCAGGATGGCGGTAACGCTCTTCTTCTTTCTATCCAGTTTGGCTTTGGATTCAAAGACTTTTGAGGCCTTTTCCAGCATTTCCAGCTGATGCTGATAAAACTGCTGATAGTACTGCCGGGACAGCGAAAGCATGTCAAAGCAGCTGTAGGTCATGATGATGGCGTCGTGGTCCTCATCCCGAATCCGGATGAGCGTTTCACTGCGCTTCTTTGAATTGAAATTGCGGTTGTCAACGACCAGCAGGTCGGCATCAGGGTACATCTCCAGAAAGATCTTCTGCCATTGTCCCAGGATGTTATTGGGGACCACGTAGAGGTTCTTCCGGCTCTTTCCCAGTCTTCTTAACTCCATGCCGGCGGCAACCATGACATAGGTCTTGCCGGCCCCGACATCATGAGCCAGTAAGGTATTGGGTGACGTCAGGATCCGGGCTACCGAATCCTTCTGGTAGTCAAAGAGTTCCACCTTTTCGCTCATGTTAGGGAAGCGCAGGAAACTGCCGTCATAATGGCGCTGACGAATGTTGCCATACTTGCGGCAATAGGCATTCTGCAGCCTGATCTTGCGGTCTTCGTTCTGCCAGACCCACTGCTGGAATTCGGCGATCATCCTATCCTGCTTCTCCAGCAGCTTGACGGTTTCACCGTTATTGATGATGCGGGCGGAACTGTAGGGATTCTTATAGTCGGTAATTACCGGAGTCTTCATGTTCAGGATGTTCTCCAGAAGATGGAGCATCGGCATGCGCTCGGTGCCATAAAGAGAACATTCCACATGCTCATAGCGGCCATGCAGCCGGCCCATCCGGAATCTTGACTTCTCCGGGATTTCCCAGATGCCGGTGTGCTCATCATGGCGCACCGCCTTTGAGCGGGAGAAGTATTCCTTCAGTTCTTCATTGTGAATGCCGTTTTCCGGTTCTTCGCCAATCAGATGCAGGATGAAGTCGTCAATGATGTCGGTAGGCAGCCAGGGGGAACCCAGGGTGACATAGATGCCGTCAATGTCAATGTTGTCTTCGACCAGCGCTTCCAGGGCCCTGACATTGTCGTCAAAATAGCCGTTGTATTTCTGATTGGCCTCTCTGGCAATCTTGAGCTTGTGCATCAGGTTGCCGGAAAGATATTCATCAGCTGTCTCCCAGCCCTTATAGAAGCACTCGTTCCAGAACAACGGGTTTTGATAAATCGATCCCCGCAGGCTTTCAATGACGCTGCGGCAATCACTGCCGGTAAGGGAAGCGATGAACTCGATATCCACCATTGCTAGCCGGTCAAGCGACATCAAAAGACCGTCACCGATGGATTCTACCTTTCCATCGGCTCTTTCATCCCCGTCATAGGGATTGACCCAGTCCATCGGCAGGTCCATGGCCGTGACCTCCCGGACGTGCTTTTGGAAGGCTTCTTCCGCTTTGGCTGCTTCTCTTTCGACGGCAGCCTCTTTGGCTTGCTGCTGTTTGCGCCGCTTTTCTTCCGCCCGGGCCGCTTCCTCTTCCAGGCGCTTACGCTCCTGGATCTGCCTGAGTTCAATGGTGGAAAGCTTAAGGGTCTCAATGGCCGCGGCGATCTCTTCAGCGTTAAGAGAACGGCGGGCCTTTTCTATGATCTTAAAGAAATCTTCGATGATCTGTTTCTTTTCGTTTGCTGATTCGACGGGATTGGCGGACCCGTTTTTAAGGATAAATGAATATGATTCGGTCATTTCTTAATCCCCCCTTTGTGATATTCATGCTGTGTAAACCTGCCCAGAAGGGAAAATAAAGGCAGCATTAATTGCTGCGATGGTGATTTTCTCTTAAGGCGGTAATGATTGAGGTAATTCGGTCAGTGCTGTTTGGCTTTCCTCTTTTCTCCAGTATTTCGATGAATGCCTTTCCCTTTTTGGGCGGGCATTCATCGAATGCCGGTTTTCCCTGGTCTTCAGGGTTTCCCGCCTGTTTGGCCAGGGAAATGCTGGTGAGCTTGAACAGCTGCAATACGGCGTCCAGTTCTTCACCGGTCACATGCATGCCGGTGTTGGCCTGAATGGTGTCAATGATGTTTTCTTTGTTTTCGTACATTTTTTACCTCCCGTTTACATATGTGTCAATTGAGAAATAATAATGAATACTGATGCAGGTTGTGGCATGGCAGGTTTTCCACGATACCCTATCCGGAAAACGCAATAGCTGCCTGCTTTCTTACGGTCGATGCAAGCCGGACAACAAAGCTCCGGTTTGTCTGGATGCGCTGATTTAATGGCGCAAAAAATCGGCAACGTCACTGTTTTTTCATTTGATTTTCAAAGATCAAGTCTAAAGAGAAAACAATACGGTTAATGTTGGGTATATTCTGTATTTTCAGTCGTGCCCTGTCATAATAGCACTGCTTTTTTATGGCCGCAACTTAAAATCAGACGATTTTTTCAAAACAAAAGAACAGCCCAAATATATGGGCTGATATGATATTTCCTGAAATTATTGCTTGACACGCTGTCTATCAAGCGGTATTATTCCTAAGCCTTGGACAGTTCTTCTATAATGTCCTTACCGGTTGTCTGGCGGGTTTCATCGAGTTTTTCGACGATTTCCTTTAAACGGTCGAAAGTATCCACATCATTTTCCGGGTCCAGGTTCTCCCCGTCAGCAATGCTGATGGGCTCATCTTCCCGGAGTTTTTCCTTTTCCGGGTAATAAAGATTATGCATGACGGCGATCTTGTTTCTGAAGCGCTTGACTACTGCCAGCGGCCAGATCATCATGGCCAGGTCATAATGGCGGAAAAGCCATTGTTCACCATCCCCATACATGTCCCTGATGTAGCCGTATTCACTGTCATCCTGTTGCCAGAACAGGGTGTTGGCGGAGTTGAAGTGACCGATAATGGCCGCTTTGTTCTTTTCCCTTTCTCCACCCGGCTGGCCGCTCACCCGCACCAGCAGATGGCGGTTACGGTTGACGGTGGGACTTTCAAAGGCCACCCGGGCCAGCAGTTCATCATTAATGTACTGGTAATACTTTACCCGGTACATCGGTACGACCTGATATTCCGGGTCGACCAGCAGATTGGAGATGTCCTCAACCCGGCGCTGGGAGAAGTAATACTCGCCATCATCACCCTGGCTGCTGTAGAGCAGGTAGACTTCCTGGCGGCGTTCAAACAGGCGGTAGGGGTTGGACTGCACCCGGCCTCCGCCGGTACGCTGCTTCTCCTCGGTAATGTCAAACCACAGTTGCTTACCGGACCTGATGGCCCGGTCGATCGTGCTGATCTTTTCAATCAGCTGGCCATTTTTCTTTGTCGTCTTGACCTTGCCGCTGCCGTTCAGGCCGGGATATTCAGGGCCTAAGTAGGCGGCCAGCTTATAGATGAAATCATTCCTGTCTTCTTCGGACATCGACTTGGCCTTCTTGATGTTTTCAATGATGAACAGAATCTCGCCGTCGCTGAAATAGCGGCTGTTAAGGTAGAATCCTGAATTGGCCCGGCTGCCCTTTCGGACATCGTATCCATAGGAGGGCAGGTAGTTGAGGATCACATTGATGGTATTGTGCGAAGGCCCATAGCCATACTTGTCCCTGATCGCCTTTTCAATCTCCTTAACTCCTAAATGGCGGTACTGGTCGGTATTTTCAAACAGGCACTGTAAAACCATCAAAGCATGATAGTTAAGTTGTTTGACATTCTTCATTTTTTCAGCCATATAATCTCACCTCTTCATTGTTTCCACTATACGAGTCCTACGTTCGAAAGCATTAACAGGATCTTTGTATTATACAAGTAATAAGCATTAAGCAAAACCATCAGCCTTTTTGAGAATCTGTGTGGCCGACATCAGGTTTTCCTATTAATAGAAATAGACATAATCGTCAGAAGCCATCTCTCTGAGTGCCTTGGCATCAGTGATGTAATAGCGCCGTTTCTCCTTGCGCAGCACACCCTGCTGGCAGAAGGATTTCATGACCCTTTGGAGATGGCGATAGCTGGTGCCTAACGCATTGGTCGCCGCTACCAGGGAAACGGAAAAGACGTCATCAACGGAATTCTGCAGGATGAAGGCAGCCAGCCTTTCGCTGAGCTTTCCGCCTACATAAGTCGACAGCGTGCTATCAAGGTTGTTTACCATTTCGGTCAGCGCCCGGCAGTTATACTGCAGAAAGAGAATGTCGTTCTGCAGCAGTTCGCGGTGCTTATGCAGGTCAATGGCCAGGCAGGTAGTGTCGGTAATCGCCTGCACGCTGCTGGTAGGCTTGCCACCCCACAGCGACGAGGCCTCGCCGCAGAAGCGATAGTTTCTGGAGACACCAAAGGAAACATAGAAGCCGGAAGAAGAAAGAGAAAAGTAGCGGCACTGACCGCTGACGATGAAGAACAGATACCGGGACGGCACGCCCTCATGAATGAGAGTTTCTCCGGCCTTAGCATGGATCATCTCGGTAATGTCGCTGATGTCGCTGGAAAAATAGGACTGGAAATCAGCCTGGCGGATGGCGGTTTCGATCTGAGTGCGGTTAGCGATCTTCTTCATACCATTATTTTACAACAAAACATGACATATGTCATATTTTAGGAAACCGGCGAACTGATAAGATAAAGGCATAGAGATGTATACTTTTGGGGAGGAAATCTATGAAAACATTTTTAAAAGTAGCTCTTATCCTGACTATGGTCATTTCTCTGTTCGGCTGTGCCAACAACAAGCCGCAGGACGATGACAAGAACAAGTACGCTGACCTGAAGATCGCCATGGTCTCCGACACCGTCGGAACCGACCAGTTCATTCTGCAGGCCAAGAATCAGCTTGAAGCCATGGCCAAGGAATACGGTTTCACCGCCACCATCATCGAATGCGCTAACACTGATGACTGGGCTCAGAAATCACGCAATGCCTGCGAACAGGGTTACAACCTGGTCGTCGCCGTCGGCTGGACCGGTGCTCAGCCGTTAAGCGAACTGGCTGATGAATTCCCGAATGTCGAATTCGGCATCATCGACACCATCGCTGCCAACGAAAGAATCATGAGCATCAACTTCAACACCACTGACGGCTGCTACGTCTTAGGCGTCATGGCCGCTACCGCATTCCCGAACGACACCAAGTTCGGTTACATCGGCAACTTCCAGCAGCAGTCCAACTTCGAATACAAGTACGGCTTCATGGAAGGCGTCAAGTCCGTCAAACCGGATGCCAAGTTCGTTACTGCTTATGCCGATACCTATGGCGACACTTCCGCCGTCTACAACAAGGCCGTTGAAGTAACCGCTGCCTTAGGTGATGAAGGCCACTTCATCATGGGTTCCGTTGCCAACGCTGCCAATGCCGGCATTTACCAGTACGCTCTGGAAAGAGCCGCTGAAGGCAAGTCTCCGATCTACACTTCCGGCTTATCCGTTGACTCAACCACTCCGGACAACCCGTACATCATCGGCGGTCTGACCAAGAACACTGCCATCCCGATGAAGACCATCGTTGAAGACTTCCTGGCTGACGGCAAGGTCACCCCGGGCAAGACAACCTTAGGCGTTGTTGAAGATGCCTTCTGCGTTGTCGGTGTCAACTTCGATGCCATCTACCGCAACAAGGACGTCATCACCGACGAAGTCCTGGCTGCCGGTAAGCAGGCTGCTGAAGACCTCAAGAACGGCAAGATCGTGCTGCCCTACGTCATGGAAGACGATTACAAGGAATAATTAATCTAACAATTCAGAATTAACAGTTAATGACAGCTATGTGGCTCAGACCGCATAGCTGTCATTTGAAAGGAAGCATTTATGATCCTTCAAATGAAAGACATTGTCAAGACTTACGGCAACGTCGTCGCCAACGACCATGTCAGCATCGACCTTAACGAAGGGGAGATCCTGGCCATCGTCGGAGAAAACGGCGCCGGTAAGTCCACAATCATGAAGATTCTTTACGGCCTGGAAAAAGCCGATTCCGGAGAGATCACGGTCTGGGGCGAAAAGGTCAACTTCAGAAGCCCCATTGATGCCATGAAGCATCACATCGGCATGGTCCAGCAGCATTTCATGCTGTTTGGGTCGATGACGGTAACCGAAAACATCGTCTACAATAATGAGATCGCCAAAAACGGTTTTTTTGACAGGAAGGCCAACCGCGAGAAAGTCAGACAGCTTTCCGAAAAATACGGTCTGATGGTCGACCCGGACGCCATCATCGATGACTGCCCGGTCGGTACCCAGCAGCGGGTCGAGATCCTCAAGACCCTCTATCAGGATGCCAGTCTGATCATCTTTGACGAGCCCAGCGCCGTGCTGACCCCCAATGAGGTCGACGATTTACTCAGAACGCTCAGGGAGCTGGCCAAGGCCGGCAAGAGCATCATTCTGATCACTCATAAGCTTAACGAGGTCATGGCGGTAGCGGACCGCATCACCGTCATGCGCGCCGGTAAGGTCATCAAGACCCTAAACCGCGCTGACACCAACACCGATGAGCTTTCCTATCTGATGATTGGAAGGCATACCGCTGACCTGCAGCTGCGTCCCCACAATCCGGGCGAAACCCTGCTCCAGGTCAAGGACCTGACCATGGGTTCAGCCGCCGGCAAGAAAGTGCTCAACGGCGTCAATCTGGAAGTCAGAGCCGGCGAGATCGTCGGCATCGCCGGGGTTTCCGGTAATGGCCAGACCGAACTGGTCCGCTGCATTACCGGACTGGAAAGGGAATATGAAGGCAGTGTAACCGTCTGCGGCCACGACGTCAGCAACAAAGGCGTTGATACCATCCGGCAGGCCGGCCTCTCCCACATTCCCGAAGACCGCTATGTCTGGGGCAGTGCCCGGGAAGCCTCATTGTCCGACAACTTCCTGATGGGTGAGGAAAACTCAGAAAAGTATTCCCGCCACGGCGTCCTCAAGTCAAAACAGATCATCGAGCACGCCGATAAGCTGATCGCCGAATACTCGGTCAAGGTCGACAACAGCCGACAGAAGATGAAGGAACTCTCCGGCGGCAACGCCCAGAAGATCATCACTGCCCGAGAGATCGAGCGGGAAGTTCCGCTGACCATCGCCTGTGAGCCGACCCGGGGAATTGACATCGGCGCCATGGAATTTGTCCATGAGCGGCTGGTGAACAAAAGAGACCATAACGGCGGGATCCTGCTGGTCTCCAGTGAACTTAGTGAAATACTGAAACTTTCAGATCGCATATATGTCATGTACAACGGCCAGCTGAACCATGAGTTCAAGCATGGCGAAGTTGACGAACGCAAACTGGGAAAACTGATGCTGGGAGGTAAGGCTGATGAATGATAAGATCAAGAAACTAACGGCATCGCTGAAGCCTCTGCTCTATCCGCTGATCGCCATCGTGGTCGGTCTGTTTGCCGGGGGCATCATCATGGCCATTACCGGTCATGACCCCATTAAGGGCATCTTCGGCTTAGTGAAAGGCGGTTTCTTCTCGCCCTATTCACTGGCTTCTACCCTTACCAGAGGCACACCGGTCATCTTCGCGGCCCTTTCCGCCGCCCTGGCCTGGGGCAGCGGCTATTCCAGCATGGGTGCTCAGGGTCAGATGATCATCGGCGCCATTACCGCCGCCATCGTCGCCCCGCTCATCAACGCTCCCGGCTGGGTAGTGGTAATCGTAACTCTGCTGGCTGCCATGGCAGCCGGAGCCCTCTACTCGCTTATGTCAGCCTGGGTAAGCGCCCGCTTTGACGCCTACCTGCTGGTCATCACCCTGATGTTCAACTACGTGGCCGATTATTTTGCCTCCTATCTTACCAACTACGTATTCCTGGATCCCAACGCCCTTGATAAGCTGGCAATCCAGACCCAGAAGATCGAAAACGGGATCCTGCCCCGCATTCTCAGCCGCTACACTACCCATTACGGCTTCATCATTGCCTTAGTATGCGTAGCGCTGGTCTACTTCATCGTCAATAAGACTTCCTTTGGCTACAAGACCCGGATGACCGGCCTCAATGCCAGCTTTGCCCAATACGGCGGAATCAAGGCAAAAAGAACTATGTATCTGGTACTGCTGCTGTCTGGCGCCATTGCCGGACTGGGCGGGGCTTGCGAAGTCCTGGGCACTAAGTTCCGTTACGTTGACAAGATGATCACCTCGCCAGGCTATTCCTGGAGCGGCATTACCGCCTCCCTGATGAGCGGCTATAACATCCTGGGCTGTCTGTTCAGCGCCATCTTCCTGGCCGGCATTACCGTCGGCGGTTCGGTAGTTGAACTGAGCATGAACATTCCTTCCGAGATCACCGCCATCATTCAGGGCGTCATCACGATGCTGGCAACCGCCCGCTTTGTGATCAACTGGAAAAAGAAGCAGAACGGAAAGGCAGGTGAGCAGGCATGAATTTCTCCTGGACCTACATTTCCGCCATCATAAGTTCAACCTTTAGAATGTGTTCGCCCATTCTGCTGTGTTCTTTGGCCGCGGCGGTCTGTTCGAAGGCTAACGTCTTCAACATCGCCATGGAAGGCTGCATGATGATCAGTGCCTTCTTCGCCATCGTCGTCAACTACTTTACCGGCGGCAGCGTCATTCTTTCGGTACTGGCTGCCATTCTGTCCTCGATGGCCGTATCAGCCTTACTGGCCTACTTCATCATCAAGCTGAAGGCCTCGCCAGTCGTCGTAGGCATGGCGATAAACACCACCAGCAGCGGTCTGACCACCTATCTGATGTATGTCTTCTTCAAGACCAAGGGCCTGTTCCAGCGTCCCTCACTGGTCGGTCTGACCAAGGTGACTCCCTTCTTTGCCAGCTGGTTCCCGGAACTGTCCCAGATGTTCTACGGGCTTACCTATGTGGATTATCTGTCCTGGGTTTTGGCCATTGCGGTCTACATCTTCATGTACAAGACCGTTCTGGGCTATCGCATCCGCGCCATCGGCATCAACCAGGAAGCCGCCCGCTCCTTAGGTACTCCGGTAGAAAAATACCAGTTCATTACCATGACCCTTTCCGGCATCCTGTGCGGTCTGGCCGGCTGCCTGTTATCGATGGGATCGGTTACCCTGTTCATTCAGAACATCACTTCCGGTAAGGGCTACATTGCCATGACGGCCAACAACCTGGGCAGATCCCACCCCATCGGTGTCGCCCTGGCTTCGCTGTTCTTCGGCATCTGCCAGTCGGTAGGATCCTTCCTGCAGCAGACTTCCCTCAAGGGCCAGATCACCGGAGCGATCCCCTATGTCGCCACCATCCTGGCTTCCATTGTCAGCTCGATCAGAACCAAACAGATCAAGGAAAGAAAGATCCACGAAGCCATGAAAAAGACCGTGGAAAGGCAGGAGAACGCCTCATGACGGCAATCCTGCACCTCTCTGACCTGCACTACTCTGAGGATTATCACCGCACAGAAACGATGTACAGCCCGCTGATGGCCCAGATGACGGCGCCTCTGCGGCAGCTTAGCTGGGTACTGGAAAAGACTGACCGGAAATATGATGCCGTGCTGTTATCCGGTGACATCTGCGAATACGGCACCGAGGAAGAATACCGCAAGGTTCATGAGTTGCTTAGTGAACGCTTTGGCTGTCCGGTAATCGTTACCGCCGGCAATCACGATAACCTCAAAGAGCTGATCGCCGGTTTCGGCCTTTCTACCGTCAACGGCGAACTGTTTGAAGTTCATCAGGTAAACGATGTCCGGATCATCTGCCTCAACAGCGGCCATCCGGAATATAACGACGGTTTCATCTCACAAGCCAGCTGTGACCTGCTGGAGGAACAACTGAAGACTGAGGTTCCCAAGACCATCATCATGACCCATCATCATCTTTTGGCTGACCAGTTCTCCCTGCCCTGCGCTGCCTATCCCGACAGACTGAAGGAGATCATTGAAAGAAGTTCCGTCATGGCCATAGTAACCGGCCACACCCATCACTTCTACCAGGGAAGCTTTGCCGGCAAGAGATATCTGACCTGCGGCAGTCTGTCCTTTGTGGTCGACCGGGATAAGACCGGAAAGCTGCTGTTCTATCAGTCACCCAGTGCTCTTGAATACCTCATTGATGAGGATCTCAGCTACCGGATACTGGATCCTGAAAAGGAAGCCCGGTCCATCGGCTATCTTCCCATCGGTTCTGATTAGCAGAGAACATCATTTATTTCCAACGTTAAAGGCCCGTCATAATGTGTGACGGACCTTTTATCATGCGGTTATTTGAATGTGTTTTACTCCATTTCCTCTACAAAGATGCCGGTAAACTGCGGCACCTGGAACCGGGCCATGAACAGCTGGCACTTGCATAAGAAGGAGTAGAAGATATGTCTTCCCTGATGGTTCAGGGATTCATAATTGCCCTGACCCTTGGCCAATATCACCTCAGCGCTATCCAGAATGGCCTTGGCTTCTTCAGAGAGCAACTCATAGATGGTGCCGGAAACGGCATCGCCATTGGAGATTATCCTGGCCACTTTGTCCAGCCCGACATATTCAGCGTCTTCTCTGGTAGCGTCATTAATGACTTCCTTACCTCTTACCATTACCGTTATCTTCAGATCAGGGAATCGTTTTTTCAACTGTTCCAGAAACAGTTTATCCAGAACGATCTCCCCGCAGTTATCGGTAATCAAAAGGAAGGTCTTGGCCTTTGAGCACTGGCTTATGAAGGATTCAACCGCCTTACGGTCACGCTGATGAACGCCAACGTCGTCAAAAAGTGACAAGAAGGTCTTTTCATCTACATTGGTCAGGGCACCGAAGTCAATGTAGTTACCGATGCGGGCATAAGCCAGGGATTCACTCAGGGGATCTTCAGCCCTTTCAATCTTTTCTCTGATGGACTGCTCCATGGACAGAACCAGATCGTTATACTTCTTTTTAACCTCTCTGTAGGAAGCACCGGCGCCAAATCTCTTCTTATAAGCCAGATCAAAGAGATGAACGAGATAGGGTGAGGTGTCCTCTTCTTTGCGGTTATCAAGTATCTTTCTTACTTCGGCCAGATACTGCTCGTCATCAGTCAGGTGTTTCTGCTTGTCATAAAGACAGGCTGCGCAGCTTTCAATGGTTCTCATCACTTTACCTGCCATTCACTCTTTCGGCAATCACATTGGCGGCCTTCAAGCCGGATGCCCCGGCCTGAGCCAGGCCGCGGGTGATGCCGGCGCCATCGCCAATCGCAAAGAAATTCTTAATTCCGGTTTCCAGATTACCGTCAACTTCCAGCCGGGCGGAATAGAACTTGACCTCAGCGCCATATAACAGGGTGTCATAGTTGGCGGTACCGGGAGCGATCTTGTCCAGGGCACAGATCATCTCAATAATGTCATCAAGCTGCCTCTTGGGTAAGGCTAATGAGAGATCGCCGGGGGTAGCGGCTTTCAAAGTCGGTTCGACGGTGGAATGGGCCAGGCGGTGTTCGGTGGTGCGCTTGCCGTTGACCAGATCGCCAAAGCGCTGCACCAGCACTCCGCCCGCCAGCATGTTGGACAGCGAGGCGATGTGCTTGCCGTACTTATAGGGCTGATCAAAGGGCTCAGTGAACTTGTTAGATACCAATAAGGCAAAGTTGGTGTTCTCGCTTCTCAGTTCCTCATTGGAGAAGGAGTGACCGTTGACGGTAACGATGCCGTCGACGTTTTCATTTACCACATAGCCGTACGGGTTCATGCAGAAGGTGCGGACATGATCGCCATACTTCTTGGTCGAATAGATCAGTTTGGATTCATAGACGACGTCGGTGATGTGCTGGAAGATGACCGCCGGCAACTCAACGCGTACGCCGATGTCGACCTGGTTATTATCCAGTTTCAAACCTAAGCGCAGGCATTGCTGGGAGAACCACTCGGCCCCGCTTCTTCCCGGGGCGCCGACCAGATAATGAGAGGTCAGCTGTTCGCCGTTTTTCAGGGTCAGGGTAAACTCGCCGTCATAATCGATCTGAGCGACGTCAGCCTTAAAGCGAAGCTGGCAGTGCTCTTTCAGGTAATTGTAGATGTTAGTTAGGATGCGCAGGTTATTTTCGGTACCCAGATGCTTGCAGGAGGCGTTGAGCAGGTGCAGGTCGTGCTGCAAAGCCAGCCGGGCCAGTTCGCGAGCTTCTTTGGTAGCGGTGGAATAGCGCTCTTCAGTAGCGCCAAAGGAAACGTTGATGGCATCGACCTGTTCGATCAGGTCCATGACTTCCCTCTTATCCATGAAGTCGGTCAGCCAGCCGCCGAAATCGGTGGTAAAGTTGAACTTACCGTCCGAAAAAGCCCCGGCGCCGCCAAAGCCGTTCATGATGGCGCAGGTCTGGCAGTTGATGCAGTGGTCGACCTTGCCGGCTGTAATCGGACAGATCCGCTTTTCAATCGATTCACCCTTATCAAGGATCAATAGTTTCAGATCCTTAGTCTTCTGAATCAGTTGGTAAGCGGCATAAAGGCCCGCCTCACCGCAGCCAATGATAATGACGTCATACTGTGTACTCATAAACACCCTCCTGGAAACAATCTAATTTTACCCGCTTTGCGATTCTTTTCCAAATCAATTTTCCGCCCATCCCGAATTAAAGGAAGTCCGCTTTCAGGCTTCCTGTTTCATTATTTCGTTTTCCGGCAGAGCATCGATCAGATATGCGGCTCCGCTTCGGCCATAGCCATAGTTATCGGCGTTCATGACTACCGCAATCGCCGAGCAGGCAAAGCCCAGAGCTTCGGCAACCGGGAAGCAGAACCAGATGGCATTGGCCCCAAAGACCATCGGTAAGATCACGGCAATGCTCAGCCGGAAGATGAAGTTGCGCAGGATGGAAAGCACGGTAGCGATCTTCTGTGCGCTCAGGGAAATGAACATCCGATTGACCATGATGAAGCCGGCGGTAAAGATCGGGGCAAACAGTTCGACGGTCAGACCGTAATAGGTCAGGTCAAAGAAATTCTGGGTATAGGTTTCCGGATTCATGAACAGACTTATCAGCGGCCTTTTCAAAAGCTGCATGATGGCCATCATGCTGGTACAGCCAAAGAACCATACCTTCAAATTGTAAGACAGCACCTTTCTGAGCATTTTGACCCGCCTGGCTCCGTAATTATAGGCGATGATCGGCCCTACCGTACCGGCATAGCCTATGAAGGCGGCATTGAGGATCTGCCTGAGATCGTTGACGATCGAGCGGGCGGCAATGCCGTCGGAGCCCAGATAAAGGATGATTATCCGGTTGACGATCAGCGAGGTAAGACTTAAGGTCAGGCTGTTAGTGACCTGAGGGATGGAATAACGCAGGGAAGTTGACAGTGTCTTCAGATAACCGCCCTGTGGCTTGGCAAAGCCGATGTCGTTATTGCGTCTCAGATAGAAGATGATGCCTACAACAAAGGTTACGATATGACCTAAGGAAGTTGCGATGGCGGCTCCCGCCACTCCCATCTGTAAAACAACAATGGTAATGTAGTCAGTTACGATGTTGACCACACCGGAAAGGATGCTGTTGAAAAGACCCATCGAAGGCTTGCCAGCAGCCGAGTAGAAAGCGCCAAAGCACATCGAAGCCAGTTTGAACGGCAATGCCACAAAGGTGATGGCCACGTATACTTCGGTATACTGGATGATGTCGTGGCCAGCGCCCAGGAAACTGAGGATCTGATCATCAAAGGCGATCATCGCTGCCGCAATGACGGCGCCGATGACTAGTCCCATGGTAATCATTCGGGTAAAGATGCGGTGGGCTTCCTGGCGGTTACCCCGGCCCATTTCCGTGGCCGCGTAAGTGCTGGCCCCTAAGCCGAAAATATGGGTCAGGGCAAAGACCAAGGCGTCGACCGGCATCAATATCTTAATGCCGGCCAGAGCGTTCTGGCCGACAAAGCGCGAAACAAAAAGGGCGTCATCCAAGGTTTCATACACGCGGGTTGAAAGATTGGTTAACAGACCCGGAAGCGCGAATTTAAGCAGTGAAGCCAGCGTAAAGTCCTGGCCTATCCTCGATATCTTTTCCTTTTCCACACTACCATTTTAGCCCAGTTGCGTCCTTTTTTGAATAGATACGCCCTTAACAGGCAATCATTAACTCAGAAGTCAATCAGATAGATGCCGATGGTGATGACGCTCATCGAGGGCTTTTTACTGATCTGGGCCACCTTGGCGATCAGGCACTTGCCGGCATCCATCAGCCGGGCAAAGACGGCGTTGTCCTTTTCCGGGACATAGCCCAGTTTGAGGTTGTCCGCGGAATAGATCTCAATGGTGTTGGCGTCAAATAGAGTCTCGCTGCGCCTTAATACCAGCCTATCCCCGACCTGAAGGCGGTCTAACACCGCCTGGTCTTTCAATTGCATGGTGCCGGAGATGAAGGTATCAAAGAGGTGGATCTCGGTATTAAGCGGCTTGATGGCCTGGGAAAGCTGACTCTCGTTAAGCAGGGCTAAGGCATTTTCATCATATTTCTTCACTTCATTGTTCATGATACGATCCTTTCAATGTTAAATGAGGCGATGACCTCATCCAGTTGGCCGGCATACTTGCGGTAGTCCGTCAGTTCATCCTCAAGGTCCTTTTTACGTTCGCTGACCGCCTCTTTGTCCATCAACAGAAACTTGTACTGGTAGGGATCGGTAGAGATGATCTTCTCAATTTCCTGGTTCAGTTCAAAGATCCGCTCATCGATGTTAGGGATGACGACTTCCTTATGGGCATAGTTAATCGATTCCAGATAGCGGTTGACCAACAGTTCCAGATCTTCCAGTTCCTTCAGGTCATTGCCCTGATAGGCGGCCACGACCCGGTTCCAGAGGTCGGCGATGGTCTTATCACCCTTCAGAGCCGGGACCATGTCCGGGTGGATCTGGCGGGCGAGGCGGTAGTAGGCAGCCTTGATCTTACGAAAGTCCAGATCGCTGACCAGGCGGTTGGTTTCCAGCTGCTTATTGGTCTCAAGCATGAAATTGAGCTGTTCGCGGTATTCGGCCATCACGGCCTCAATGTAATTGTCAATCTCCTGCTGGCAGACCTTTAACCCGCGGTTAAGACGCTGCTGGCAGAAGGCGATGATCTTCTTCTTTTCAATGCAGCTGATCTTGGCCTCAAAGACTTCGACCAATAACTGGCCGAATTCCCGCTGGTAGTACAGCTGATGCTGATAGGCTTCCTTTTTAAGGACATCCCTTCTGATCAGCAACTGTTCATAGCGCTCATATGACGCGCTTTCCTTTTCAATTAATTCTTCCATTAACGCTCCTTTCGGATGGTTTAATACTTTTTCAACCTTACGCTTACCTTTCCAGTTTCATACCGGCGATAGCCCAGTACTGGGCTTCAATGGTTTTGTCATCAACGACTGCCTTGATGAAGAAGTCGGTGATGTTGCGGAACCACTTATCATCCAGCCGGATGTTCATCTCCCCGTCCCGCGGGAAGGATTCGATCTCGTGCGTATTCCTGCCCAAACGGAAGCTCACCAGATGCGGCTGGGCCAACAGGTAGTAAAGGTCATAAAGGTCGAAGTCGGTATAGTCAAATTCGATCAGCTTATAGAGATCGCCGGTCAGCCACTTCATCCGGGAAAGATCGCCGAAGAAACGGTTATAAGCCAGCCGGCTGATCAGATCCCGTTTGGCCGTTAAAAGCAGTTCCAAAGCCTCGTCATTGCGGCCCTGCGTCATTCTGATCGAGGCCAGTCTGGTAAAGACTTCCGGCCGGGGCAGGTAGTCATCATCACACACCTCTTCGTAGAGCTGCTCGATGATCTCAACATACTTGTCCCAACTCTTTTCCACATAGTAGCCGTTCTTGTACATGTCAGCCAGCTTGAAGCGGGCTTCCAGGCGGTCGAATTCATGGCCACTGCCCTTATAATCAGCCATGGCCTTAAAATTCTCATAGGCCTTCTGATAATCGACCTGACCGGTGCGGCCATAATACCAGATGTAACCCAGACCGTTATAGGCCCAGATGCTGCCGAGGGTCTTGGCCAGTTCATAATACTTCAGCGCCAGATCATACATCTTCTTGTCATAGTAGATGCCGCCGAGATATTCAGCGCTGCGGTAGTCTTTTCCTTCCTCAATCAGCTGCTTCAGACATTCAATCAGTTCGAATTCTTCTTCATCGCTGATGACTGACTTGCTGGAGAGTTCCCTCACTCTTCTTTCTACATCGTAAATTTCCATCAAGCTCCTCTTTCTCCATTGTCTGTTCGATGGCGGTTTCAGCCAGGAACACTTCCTACAACAGGAAACACATATATGCAGGCAATGTTAATACCGTGTTTAAATACAATTCAGACTTTTCCAAGTGAGTTTTGGATTATGACAGACAACTAATCACTTTTCTCCTAAAAGGGAAAGACACAAAGGTCAAGTCAACACCGAATCAGAAAGGCAAAACATTGGATCTTCTGGCAGCTGTGTCAGCTCAAAGCTGTTTATTCTCACATCGTTCCCAACAGCTCCAGATGATTATCGAAGAGAATGATGTTGTCATCAATGATATTATACATCTCTCTTTCCACAAAATACCTTACCGCATTGTCAAACTCCTTAGCTTTGGAAAGGCTGTAGCCGGCCTTTTCCAGTAATAGTTTCAACATCTCAATGTCCAGTTTCAGGGCGATAGCCAGAGCGCAGATGGTATTCTTGGAAGGCAGGTAGTCACGGTTGGAGACGATCTTGGAGAAGTGCTGCTTGGTGATGTTGGCCCGGTGGTAGATCTGCGGGTTAGTCATGTCGCTGGCCAGGATCAGCTGCCAGAGATAATCATGGAAGCTTTCTTCACTGGGCTTAACGGCCTGCTCAAAGGAGACATCATCATAGGGAAACACCTCACTTTCGGTGAGGTGATCCTCAATGCTGCCAAACAGCTTGGTGGAAATGTCGAAGGACTGCTGGTCATAAACGACCAGGGTCACCAGCATGTCGCTTTCCATCAGCCAGTCATAGATAACTGAAGTAAAGATCTTCAGGGCCAGCTGTTTGGGGAAGCCATAGACCCCGGTAGAGATCAACGGGAAAGCAACGGAGAGGCAGTTCAGCTTCTCTGCCAGCTTCAGGCTCTCTCTTAAGCAGCTGGCCAGGGTTTCTTCTTCCTGATGGCTGCCGTCGATCCAGAGGGGGCCAACGGTATGAATGATGTAGCGCACCGGCAGGTCAAAGCCAGCGGTATAAGCTGCCTGGCCCGGGGCGATCACGCCGATCTTCTGTCTTTCCGCCAGCAGCCTTTCCGCCCCGGCCGCTTCGTAGATCTTCTGGTCAGTGCCGGAAGCGTAAATAGGCAGGGGATTGGCGGTATTGACGATGGCGTCAGCCTTAACTCTGGTAATGTCGTCTCTGATGATCGTAAATGGCATTCTTTATTTCCTCTGCTTCCATTTTACACCGCTTTGCCGAAACTCTCAAAATCGCTGACGATCTTACGGAGATCTTCCGGCAGCCGGTTCAGCGTTTCCTGACGGTACTGCTCATCCAGACCGTAATAGGCCTCGGCAATGCCACCGGCAATGGCCGCGATGGTGTCAGAGTCCCCGCCGATGCTAACGCATTTACGGATGCAGTCAAGATAGCTGTTGGAAAGCAGGAAGCAGACCAGACCCTGAGGTACCGAGATCTGGCAGATCTCCTCGCCATGGCCATGCGAGACGATGTCACTCATTTCCTTATGCAGGTCATAGCCATAGGTCTTTTCAATGTAGTCTCTGATCTCTTCTTTGGACTTGCCGGTACGGGCCAGATAGATCGTTGCCACCGTTGCCTGGGCGCCTTTGATGCCTTCGGGATGATTATGGGTCACTTCCGCTGTTAATCTGGCGGCATGCTCCGTTTCTTCCAGAGAACCGTATAGCCAGCCGGCAGAAGAAACGCGCATGGCGCTGCCGTTACCAAAACTGTTATAGGGCTTCCGGTCAGCACCCAGAACCCAGAAATAGAACCGGCTGCCGTAGCCGGCATCGGGATAGCGGCTGCCCAGCTGCTTCATGGCATCGATCAGGGCTTCCCTGATCTCTTCGTCGCTCTTGCCGTAGCTGGCCATCAACCCTTGAGCTACTGCCAGGGTCATGACGGTATCGTCGGTAAACTGTGACCGGCTGGTCAGTAATTCAAAGTTGTAATCATGAGTATTGTTGAATTCATAGGCTGATCCTACGATATCTCCGAAAATCGCTCCTAACATCTAATCCACCTTCCTTCTCTTTACACCCTCATTATAAAGGGCGGCCATCTATCAATGGTCGCCTTGAAGTTTACTTTTTGTTTGTCGGCTGAGCGAGCTGCAGAACCACGGCCTGATAAGGCTTAAGCTTCAACGTCCCGCTCTTATTTTCCAGTTCAGGATAGTTGTTCAGCAAAACACCGCTCCAGACCAGTTCAGCAGGTGCTTCATAGACGGCCGGACGCTTACTGAAGTTGGCCAGGATAAACAGCCCCTCATCTTCATACTGCCGGCTGTAGGCGATCAGCTGACGGTCATCGTGAGCGTATTCCTCCAGCTTGCCGTAGATTGCCGCTTCACTTTCCTTCTTAAGCTTTAAAAGCTTCTGGAAGTAGCGGTAAATGGACTTATCGGATTTCAGATCCTTTTCCACATTGATCTGCCGGTAGTTGGGGTTGACTTTCTGCCAGGGCAAGGCACCTTCATTGAAGCCGCCATTAACGGAGTCATTCCAGGCCATTGGCACCCGGGCGTGGTCTCTGGCACCGTACTTAATGAAGTTAAAGGCCAGTTTCTTAGGCATGCCGTAGCTGGTCATCAGATCATAGACAAAGTGGGAGACCGGGTCCTTCATTTCCTCAATGTTATCAAAGGGGCAGTTAGTCAGCCCGACTTCCTGACCCATGTAGATGTAGGGAATGCCAAAGCCCAGGTAGGTAATCGTCGCCAGCATCGTGGCCGCTTCGTAGCGGTAATTCTTGGTGTCAATGCCAAAGCGGCTGACACTGCGGGGATTATCATGATTCTCCAGCACCAGAGTATTCCAGCCTAAGCCGTAGTTATCCTTCTGAGGCTGAAACAGGCCGTCCTTGAACTGTCTGAGGTTAAAGGGTTTCCAGAAGAACTTCTTGTCGGCGATGTTGTCAGCGGCAAGGTGGGCAAAGTTGAAGATGCTGTCGAGCTCGTGATTGTCCCGACGGACATATTCCAGAGCATTTTCTTTGGAGGGATGATAGGACTCACCGACGGTGTAGCTGTCATAAAGCGACAGGGCCTTTTCGTTCAGTTCCTTCAGGAATTCGTGCATTCTTGGCCCATCGACGAAATACTGACCGCCCTTCTGGAAGGTGCCCTTCTGATGATCGTCCTGGAAGGGATAGACCTTGGAGAACATATTGAAGACATCAAAGCGGAAGCCATCTACGCCTTTGTCCAGCCAGAACTTCAAAATGGCGATGATCTCTTCCCGGACCTTCGGGTTTTCCCAGTTGAGGTCGGGCTGCTCACGGCAGAAGAGATGGAGATAGAATTCATCACTGTCACCGATTCTCTCCCAGGCGCTGCCGGTAAAGGTCGAGGCCCAGTTGGTCGGCGGCAACAGCTTGCCCTTTTCCTGCTTACCCTTGCGGATGATGTAATAATCCCGGTAAGGCGAATCCGGTGATTCCAGGGCCTTCTTAAACCATGGGTGCTCCATGGAGGTATGGTTGAGGACCATGTCCATGATCACCTTCAGATCCCGCTTATGGCATTCCGCCAGCAGCCGGTCAAAGTCGGCCATGGTGCCGAACTTTTCATCAATGGCCCGGTAATCGGCAATGTCATAACCATAGTCATAGTCCGGCGACTTGTAGAGGGGTGAGAACCAGATGGCGGTCACGCCTAGATCTTTGATGTAATCGAGTTTGGAAATGATGCCTTCAATATCGCCCCAGCCGTCATTGTTGTTGTCAAGGAAACTGAAGGGATAGATTTGATAAACGACAGCTCTTTCATACCAGTTTGTCTTCATAAATGTCCTCTCTTATCTGATCCGGCTTACTTATGCCAGGGGTTGTTGGGGTCGGGGTCCGTGGGGTCCCAGCCGCGGTTGGGGGAATTGACATCGATTGGTTCCAGCCACTGCACCGGGATGGTATCGCTCGCATCATCCTTGATGACCACGGTAGTACCAACCGGACAGTTATCATATATCCATTTCACGTCAATTACCCTCAAGCGGACGCAGCCCATCGAACAGGCCGTACCCAGCTTGTTGTATTCCAGATACTCCAGATCACTGGCTTTCTTGGTGAAGTAAGGAACGGAGTGGAACAGGCAGGTATCCTTGATCCGGGTGGCATACTGGCCATACACATTGCCAAACAGCCACTTCCAGCGGTACTTCTCCGGTGTCTGCCAACTCCCAATGCGTTTGGGTGTTGAGGTACCGGTGGAGCAGGTAAAGATCTTCAGAAGGTCGTTATAGCCCTGGCCATCCCAGCGGTAGACCCGCACAGTCTGGTTGTGGATGTTTACCACCAGCTTATAGTCAAAGCCCTTGGGATGGTGGGGATAGGGCAGTTGCAGCTCGCTTTCGCTATTAACTACATTTAGGGTGAAGGGAGCTTCCGAACGGTTGCCCGATTGATCAACAGCTACGAATTTCAGCGGATAGCTTCCCGCCTTATTGAAATCATAATTCCCTTCCAGTTTCAGGATGAGGTGGTCATCAAGGTCATCTTCGACAACAGCATAAGGAAGCAGGCCAATGGCCTGCCCCTTTACTACCTGTTCGCTATCATGCAAAACGGAAATCAATGGGGTTGTGGTATCCGCAGCCGCCGGGTCAACGATGTGATACCACTGTTCATACCCGTACAGCATCTCCGTCAGTAAGGCCCGGGTGCCCTTGGTCTTGGGCGAAAATTTGGTTCCGGTGAGGCTGTCAATCAGGCCCTTGTTGTAGCACCAGATGACTGCCTTCTGGTTATTGGCCGATAATGAGCCAAGGTCAGTGTACGGACAGCTCATGCCTTCAACGGATGGCTGGCCCGCCATCTTCCAGACCATGATCGCCAGCTGCGCTCTGGTGATGTCACCACCAGGGGCAAAGGTGGTAGCTGATGTCCCATTGACGATCTTCTGGTTGTAGCACCAGATGACCGCTTTCATATTATTCGCACTGACACCATCGATGTCGGTAAACGGACAGCTCATGCCTATGGTGGAAGGCTTGCCATTCATGTTCCATAACATGTAGCAGAACTGTACTCTCGTACACCGGTTGGTCAGTCCAAACAGGTTGTCAGCGTTGGAAAGGCCATTGACAATCCTGTGATTATAAGCCCAAGCCACATGAGTGAAGCTAAATGAATAATTTGGAACATCAATGAACGGATTATACATCACGGTAAGCTCATCGCTG
>JAEEHC010000050.1 GCA_016280635.1 Erysipelotrichaceae bacterium | reverse complement strand
CTGGCGGCTAACTCCAGTCCTCCTATTTCTCCACTAAGGTACTTCTCAACTGCTTCTTTCTTGAATTCTGGCGAATACTTATTGTTTGGTTTTCCTGCCATATCAAAACCCTCCTGTACTTCTATTGTACAAGAGGGTATGCCTTTTTTTATTTACTATCCATTTTCACTGGGGCAGTTCAATGCTGGCCTGTCCCATGCCTGTCTTTATCTGCTGTTCCTAGTAGCCGGGATAGGCGAAGGGGTCCATCAGCAATGAGACGGCTCTTTCTCTCTTCTTTTCAGTTTGGCGGAAAGGCTATGCGGCAGCTTCCGCTTCTCTTTCTTCCTTCCACTGGGCGTAGGCTCTGATCTCCGGAGCGATGAAGTTCATGGCCAATACGCAGACGGCGATGTCATCGAGCTGACCCAGAACCGGGATGTTGTCCCTGATCAGGTCCTTCTGCTTGATCAGATACAGGAAGGCGGAAACGATGGTGATGATGACCTTCGGGGAAACGGCATCATATTCCTTGGTAATGTAGCTCTTTACCATGGAGACCATGTTGGGCAGATCGCCGACGGCGCTTCCCAGTAAGGGTGTCTCCCTGATCTTGGCCTGGACCATGTCAATCACATTATCGATCTGCTTTCTGTCCTTGAGAAGACTGGAGGCCTTTTCCATGCCGCTGTCCAGTACTTCCTTGATCTTTTCAGTATTGATGAAATCATAATTCATTATTCTTGTCCTCCTATGATTATGCTGAATCCATTATCGCACATTTTCAGCAGTTAAGCCAAAAAAAGCCTTTTTGAAACAATTATCCCATTTTCAGCCCGACCGTGAATACCAGGGCCGTGATGGCGGCCATGGCGGTCCAGTATAGATAGCGGCTGGTCAGTTCCCAGTCGGAAGGTTCAGCCTCTTCCGGCCGCCTGATCAAAAAGGCGAGCGACCAACGGAAAATTGTTTCCGCATAAAGGATGAAGACAATGGTTGCCGCAGCCAGCAGGCAGCCCAGAAACCACATCCCCCAGGAGCCGTCATGTTCGATCTTCGGTCCCAGCATCAGCGCCGCCACATCCGCCAGTGACGGTTCTTCCATGGCATGCATGATGCCATCGCCATCCCGCCAATCACCGTATTTACCATTGCTCCCGGGCAGAACCCCGCTGTCAGCGACGCTTCCGTCCTCATTGAACAGCCAATACTGGCCCTCGCTGGTCTTCATGGCCCCACCGCGGAAAAGCAGCTGATCGTCCAGATAGATTTCCATGCCGGTCGCCATCTCCCGCATGCCTTCCCGGTCCGGTCTGGCTGAATCATCGGCGTGGAACCGGTAAGGGCCATAGGCCCTATTACCACAGACAAAAAGGACAGTCCGGTCGCTTGATACCGTAAAGACCGCTGATTGGCCGTTAATCTGGCCGCTGTAGATCTGCTGGTAACTGACCCCGGTAATCTCCTTCGGTAACAGTACCAGGATCTCATCCCGATAGCGGAAACCGCTCCGGGAGATCGTCTGCTGGTACAGAACGGTAAAGAAGCCGATCATGGCTATCAGGACTATGATCAGCAGTTTCTGATACCAGTTAAGCTTTCTGATTCTTTCCACTGTTTTCTTACCCCGCTTTCTCCAAAGCCTGCTTAATCAGGCTGACTTATCTGAACCGCCCGGTTGACGCTTGCTTTCGCCTGACGGGCCGTTTTGATCACAAACGGAAAGATGTCTCTTCTGATGCACATCCAGAAATCCGGCTGCGGAAAGACCGCCTGCTGGGCTTCATCAAAGAATTTCCTACCATCCGAATTCTTCAGATCCAGCAGCCTTTCGTCAATGTCCGCCATTGCCTCACCATTTAGCAGGCTCTGCAGATATTCCGCGCACAGGGTATCTTCAGCCGTAGGCTGGACGCCATGTAAGCCCATGCAGACCAGGGAAACGGTCTGCGGATCACGGCTTTTGATATATGCAGCCGTAGCGGCGGCGTTGACAAAGGAACCAACGACTATCTCTTGGGCATTTATCGCATTGTCAATGCCCTGAGTACCGGCAGAGGTGGTATGGATGACCGTTCTGCCCCGAAGATCCTGGCCAATGAAGGCGCTGGGAGAATTACCGTAGTCGAAACCTTCGCACTTCACTCCCCCTCTTTCGCCGACTAAAAGGGCTTGGGGATGCTGTTCTTTCAACCGGTAGGCCTCTTCAAGCGAGCCGACCGCGTAGATCTTTTCCACGCCTCCGGCAAACAGGTAGGCTTCCAGGGAAAAGGCCCGGAAGACGTCAATGATGACGGTCAGTCCGCTTGCCTTTCTAGCGCCTTCGATCAGCTGCAGAATTCTGATTTCCATCTTCTGATGCTCTCCTATTTATGGCGGAAGAACAGGTAGCAGACCGTTAAAAGCACAACGGCTCCCGCCATCAGCGAGCAGCCGATTTTCAGAAACAGCGAAGCCCGGCTGAAAAGGCGCCCATAGAGGGCGGATGAACCGTCCATGACGCTATGACCCAGATATCTGAACCACAGGCCGATCAACAGGCTGATCAGCGCTCCCGCCAGCATGACGGCTCCGATTCTTACCAGAACAGTTTTCATGACTGCTGCCTCCTTACCATGTTCTCAGAGATACTTATCCAGTTCCGCTTCACAGGCCAGATACTTCCTGAGCCGGGAATTATCGATGATCCGGCCCCGGGAAACGACCAGGCAGACATCGCGCAGGGCCTTCAGGTCCTCCAGCGGATTTTTCCTGGTGGCGATCAGGTCAGCGCACTTGCCGGCTTGAAGGGAGCCGATCTCCTTATCCAGCCCGACGATGGCGGCATTGCCGAGGGTGGCTGAATAAAGGGCAAAGCTGTTGAAGACACCGCAGTACTTCTGGAAGTAATACAGTTCTCTCCACATGTCGTAGTGGGTGATGTACGGGCAGCCGGTATCAGTGCCCAGTCCCACCGGGATGCCGGCTTGCAGACAGGACTTGGCGCATTCAATAATGCCCTCAAACAGGAAGCGGCCGTTGAACTGCTGCACTTCGCTGGCCCCGATCAGTTCGCGGTCAAACAGGGCAAAGGGCAGGGCGGGGGAAATGGTGGATACCAGAGCCGCCTGGCGCTTCTTGAACAGTTCGATCATTTCCTCATCCGGCTGAGCGCCATGCTCGATGGTGTCGACGCCATTGCGCAGAGCGATCTTAATGCCCTGGGGGCTTTCCACATGGGCCGCGACCTTTAATCCCAGCTGATGGGCCTGGTCGCAGGCCGCCCTGACATATTCTTCCGGCATCTTGACTTCGCCGGGTTCACCCTTCTTGGTGGCATCGAGAACGCCGCCGGTGATCATCAGTTTGATCAGATCCGGCTTGTCCGCGGCGATCTTTCTAACCAGAGCCGCCGCTTCCTCAGCGCTGTGGGCTTCATAAGCCAGCGAACCGGCCATGTGGCCACCGGGTACTGATACCGCCATGTTGGCAGCCAGGATCCGGGGACCCAGGCGCTTGCCGGAGGCGATCTCATCGCGCAGCCGACTGTCGATGTCCAATACGCCGCCTACCGCTCTGAGAGTGGTAACGCCGCTGTATAATTCCGGCATGATGTAGCCGGCGCACATCCGGTAACAGACTTTCCGCAACAAAGCGGTAGAAGTCAGAATGCGCACCAGTTTTCTGGCATCGGTCTGCTTCTTCTTGGGCTTGCCGGTGCCGGGAATGTGCACATGCAGGTTGATCAATCCGGGCATCAGATAGCCGCCCTTCAGATCGACGGTCTCAAAACCTTCCGTCGAAGCGGAAGCGGGCTTAATGGCCAGGATCCGATCACCATCGGTAAAAAGGATGTGGTCGTGAAGCGGCTTCATGTCCTTTTCGCCGGTCAGGATGACGGCGTTAATGTAGGCTTTACGGTTATTTTCCATGTTGATCACCTCAATGTATCGCAACCGGCGGGTTTGATGGTCTTTCGCCGGTAAACTTTTCCCTTAATTAATTCTTATGGCTTTCTTCAGCAAACTGGCCTTCGCCTTGTGCCCAGACGTCATTGGCTTCCGGCTTGTGGCGGTTGATCAGATAGATCACTGCCGCCAGCAGCGCCAGCATGACGGTAGCGCCGATGCTGCCCTCAACACCGAATCCGACGTTGTAGAACAACCCATTACGGGCTGAGGCGGCTTCCAGGGTAAAGATGGAATACTCGGAAACGATGCCGCTGTTAGGCAGGCCGAAGATGATGTTCTGGCTGTAATTCCAGGCCGCGTGGAAGGCCATGGCGCCCCAGAGGTTGTTGTAGTAATAGACCATCAGCGAGAAGACGATGGCGATCAGAAAGATCTGAGTGCCGGCGATTACGGTAAAACCGGGGTTGCTGACATGCATCAGGGCAAAGACGACGGCATTGACGAAAATGGCGACCAGCGGGCTGCGGTATCTTCGCCGCAGTCTCTGATAAAGGTAGAAACGGTCAGCCAGTTCCTCGGCCCCGGATTGAATGAAGACGGCCAGGGCAAAGACCAGTAAGACGACCGGGTCAAAGCCGTAAAAGGAGAGCTTGATGTCACCGGCCAGCCAGGACATCAGAACCGCAAAGCCATTGGTTCCTAAGCCCAGCAATATCCCCACCAGAAGGCCCTTGAGATTATTGCCCTTTTGGCTGTAGCTGATGGCCTTAAGCATCGGACGGTTGGCCTCAAAGCCGACCACGACCAGCAGGATGATGATCCAGATGCCGAAGAAATCGAGGTAATTCTCCAGAAACGTCAGCATGCTTTCACTGTAGACCAGCGTGGCCAGTAAGCGGCGGATGGCCGGGATCAGTTTCAGGATGGCCATGCTCATCAGGGTGCCAAACAGCGTCAGCAAAAACGACTGCAGCCCGGCTAAGGGAAAGAAGTCGCTGAACCGTCGGCTTTGGCGCAGAACCCTTTCATTAAGAAAATCCATTATCTCTTTCATCTTTTTATCCTCTGACTGACATGTCCTTATGAACGGCGGATGATCTCGTCCCGGGCAGGCCCATTGGAAACAATAGTGATCGGATAGCCCAGCTGCTCTTCGATGAATTCCACATACTGACGGGCTTCCAAAGGCAGTCTGTCGTATTCGCGGATGCCCCGGATGTCGCACTTCCAGCCCTTCATGACTTTATAAAGGGGCTTGCAGCGGGGAAGGTCTCTGGTGACCGGGAAGACTTTGATGATTTTGCCATCCAGCTCATAAGCGTAGCAGACCGGTATCTCATCCAGATAGCCTAAGGCATCCAGAACGGTCAGGGCAACTTCGGTGCAGCCCTGCAGGCGGCAGCCGTAGCGGGAGGCCACGCAGTCATACCAGCCGACTCTTCTCGGCCGGCCAGTCGTGGCACCGTATTCGCCGCCGTCACCGCCGTTATTGCGCAGTTCTTCCGCCTGTCTGCCAAACAGTTCGGACACGAATTCCCCAGCGCCAACCGCTGAGGAGTAAGCCTTGGAAACGGCGATGATCCGCTTGATTTCATAAGGCGGGATGCCGGCGCTGACCGCGCCGTAGCCGGCTAAGGGGCTGGAGGAGGTAACCATCGGGTAAATGCCGTTATCGGGATCCTTCAGAGTACCCAGCTGGCCTTCCAGAAGGATGTTCCTGCCTTCCTTAATGGCGTCATGGAGATAGACACCCACGTCGCCGACATATTCCCTGACCTTTTCACGATTGGTCTTGATCCATTCCAGCAGTTCATCCCGGTTAAGCGGTTCAGCATGGTACAGGTTTTCCAGCAGAGCGTTTTTCTGCTGGCTGATCCGGTCAATCTTCTCCAATAGGATCTGGTCATCCTGATAGAATTCATTGAGCTGCCAGCCGATCTTGGCGTACTTGTCGGCATACAGCGGGGCAATGCCGCTCTGGGTTGAGCCGAAGGACTTGCCGGCCAGCCGTTCTTCCTCCAGGCGGTCAAACAAAATGTGATAGGGCATCATCACCTGTACCCGATCCGAGATCAGAATGCGGGGTTTGGGTACGCCTCTTTCCAGGATGCCTTCCAGTTCACGGGAAAACTTTTCAATGTCCAGAGCCATGGCGGCGCCGATGACATTGACGGTATCCTGATGGAAGACCCCGGAGGGAAGAGTATGGAGGGCGAACTTGCCGTATTCGTTGACGATCGTATGTCCGGCATTGGCTCCGCCCTGAAAGCGGATGACGACATCGGCCTGATCAGCCAGCATGTCGGTTATCTTGCCCTTGCCTTCATCTCCCCAGTTTGCGCCTACTACTGCAGTTACCATGTTCTTTTCCCCCTATACTTCAATGGCGATGCTTTCATCGCTGATATCACGGTAGCCCGCTAACAGCGGTTCAACCGTATTGTTAAGATATTCTTCAACCTGATCCGCAGCCAGCCCGATGTAGGCGGCCGGATCGGTTATATCCTTCATTTCTTCCCGGTTCAGATGGAAGTCACTGTCATTTTCAATTCTTTCCAGCAGATCGTTATCACCGCCGCTTTTGACCTTCTGACCGGCTGACTGGCTGTAAACGCGCAGTTTTTCATGCAGCTTTTGGCGGTTTCCACCGGCCTTGACGGCGCGCATCATGATGTTCTCGGAAGCCATGAACGGCAGTTCCTTTTGAAGATGAGCTTCAATCATGGCCGGATAGACGACCAGACCGTCGCAGACGTTAATCAGCAGATTTAAGATCCCATCAGCGGCCAGGAAACCCTCGGCGATGGCGATCCGGCGGTTGGCGGAATCATCCAGCGTCCTTTCCAGCCACTGCTCGGAAGCGGTCAGGGCCGGATTGAGGCTGTCGGTTATCAGATAGCGGCTCAGGGCTGCGATGCGCTCGCAGCGCATCGGGTTGCGCTTGTAAGGCATGGCGCTGGAGCCGACCTGGTCCTTCTCGAAGGGCTCCTCGATCTCCTTGAGGTGCTGCAGAAGGCGCAGGTCATTGGAGAGCTTGTGGGCGCTCTGACCGATGCCGGAAAGCACATTGATTACCCGGCTGTCGTACTTGCGGCTGTAAGTCTGGCCGCTGACCGGACAGCAGGGTATGCCCACCTTTTGGGCGATCAGCTTTTCCAGCTTCCGGACCTTTTCCTTATCCCCTTCAAACAGAGCCAGGAAGGAAGCCTGAGTACCGGTCGTCCCCTTGCAGCCTAAAAGGCGCAAAGAATCGCTGACATACTCAAGATCCTGCAGGTCACTGACAAACTGATCCAGCCACAGCACTGCCCGCTTGCCCACGGTGGTGGGCTGGGCCGGCTGGAAATGGGTATAGGCCAGCGTGGGCAGGCTCTTATGCTTTCTGGCAAAGTCAGCCAGGATCCGGATCAGTCTGACCAGCTTATCCCGGATCAGTTCCAGGCTTTTCTTCATGATGATGATGTCGGTATTGTCGCCGACATAACAGGAAGTGGCGCCCAGATGGATGATGCCGGCTGCCTTGGGGCACTGCAGCCCGTAGGCGTAGATGTGACTCATGACATCGTGGCGGATCTCGTGTTCCCTTCTGATGGCGTCTTCATAGTTGATGTCGCTGACGTGCTGGCGCATCTCGGCGATCTGCTCATCGCTGATGGGCAGACCCAGCTGTTTTTCGCTTTCCGCCAGCATTACCCACAGCTTACGCCAGGTGGTAAACTTGAAGTCCTGGCTGTGAAGGTACTGCATTTCCTTACTGGCATATCTCTGCGAAAACGGTGAAACATAACAATCGGTATTTTCCATGCGGCTCCTCCAATCATTTGTCAGCAGGTCTTCATGCTTTCAGCCTGCCTTTTCTTGCACTTTAAGTATAGCACAAAGAAAGACCTCCGCCGGAGGCGGAAGGCCTATACTTTATCTTTAATGTCGAACCGTTGAGCGCGCCGCTTTAATTGTCATTGACCGCGTACTGATACTGCAGTTTTTCGTAGAACTTGGAACTGTTCTGCCAGTAGCGCTTCTGGCATTCATCCAGAGCCGCCTTGTAGAGCTGGGTGTTGATGTGGCGGTCAATGTTGATCCGCTCACTGTTTTCCCCCAGTAAGCCCAGATGTTCCATGTAGCTCCAGGCTCTCTGTACGGACTTCTTCATCGGGTCAATGTCCAAACGGTGGCGCGGGTTATCCAGATAAGCCCGGACCGTCTGCTCATCGTTTCCGGTCTGCTTCATCGTCAGGGTAACGGCTTCCTCATGATGGCTCTCATAGTAATCCATGGCTCTGATCCAGGCTCTTAGCAGAGCCTTGATGGTATTGGGATTGGCATCTACCCAGCTGGTCAGCGCCTCTACCCGGCAGCAGGAATACTCCGGCAGCACATCAGCGGCATAGGTGACGATCTTAAGGTCAGCGGCGTCGATGACCGCCTGATTCAGTCCGGTGCCTACCAGGCCGAAATCGGCCTGACCGCTTCTGACCGCTTCAATGCGCTCGGTCTGGTTTTCCGTTTCATACCAGTTGATGTCGTTGAGCGGGTCGTAGCCCAGATCCAGCAATGGTCCGGTGAGGGCGAAGAGGTTAGGTTCGCAGGCCAGCGTCTTGCCGATCAGACTCTCAATGCCCTGCCAGGGCGTCTCTTCCCGGGCAAAGACCGGCATGCAGCCGGTAAGCAGATAACCGGCAAAGATGGTCAGATTCATGCCTGAGGCAATTTCCTGCAGAGGCAGGTTGGTGCCGGAATTGGAGGCGATGTCAATGGTGCCGTTGCGTAAGCCCTCAAAAACCTCCGCATCGGTAGTTACAGGTACGTATTCAACGCTGATGCCCTCATCAGCCAGATAGCCCTGAGCTTCGGCAATGCCGTTGAAGATGTGGCCGGCGCCGTTAAGGGCCAGACGGATGACCGTTGTTTCCGGTTTTTCCGTTCTTTCCGGTTCTTCACTGTCCTTTCCCTCGCTGTTTCTGCCGCAACCGGTCATTACCATTAGACATACGATCAGGATGAGTAATAATGATTTCTTCATTTCTGTCAGCCTCCTGTCTACTTCACCGGTGGGGTCGGGGCAGCGGACACCTGTCCGGGTCCCTTGATGCCGTTACGCCGGAAGATCTCCAGCAGTTCCTTGTTCAGATAGCGGGTAACGCTGCGTACATCGGCTTCCGCGCATCTGGCCATGATGGTCATGGTGTACTTGCGGTCAGCCAGTTCGCTGATGCCCATGTATTTCGGACCGTCGAGAATGCGGCGGTTCTTCAGCTTCAGCAGCGGCATCTCCAGTTCAAGGACCTGTTCGACGAAGGAGGGATCCTGACTGTAGTCCATGCCGATGTTAATGAAGGCGACGGAAGTCTCCTTGGTCATGTTCAGGACACCGGAGATCTCGCTGTTATTGTAGATCTTGATGTTGCCTTCGCCCAGGATCTTGGTCGTCCGTAAGCCGATGTCCGTGACCACGCCGCGGAAACCGTTGATGGTAACGATGTCCCCGACCCTGAACTCACCTTCAAAGACTATGAAGATGCCGGCCAGGATATCCTTGATCAGGCTCTGGGCGCCTAAGCCAATGACCAGAGACAGGATGCCGGCGCTGGCCAGCAGGTTGCCGGAATCAATGCCCACCAGATACAGGCTGTAGAACAGCGCGGCGATCGAGCCGCCGTACTTGACGATCGACAGCAGCAGATGCCCGACGGTTTCGCCCCGGGTTCCCAATAAGGCCGTGATCAGCCGGACCGGGATGCGGAATAATTCAATGGCGATGACGGTCATGGCCAGAACCATGATGCAGGCACTGACCGCAAAGATGTTCAGTGAGCGGTCCCAGCCGTTGGACAGAATGTAGCGGATGACCGAATCTTCGTCGGCAAACCGGCTGATGCCAACCGCGGACAGGACAAAGTAGAGGACCAGGATCATGATGATCCAGCTGATGATGGCGGCCAGTTTCATCTCCGCGGAGCGCTCACTCCAGGGGATGTGGCGGTTATCCCAGCGGCTCACCGCCTTGGTGGTGCTGGCAACTCGGCCCGAAGGCAGAATGACATTGAAGAAGGTGGAATTCAGATTGGCATCCTGATCGATCAGATCAGCGTAAAGCATCTCTTCTTCTTTATTGGTCAGCGTGACCGTCAATAACAGGATCAGAATCAGCGCCATGCATACCCCGGCCGTGGTCAGAGCGATGGTGGTGCGGGTGGTGAACATGCTGGTGCGGGGAATCGCGGTGGCGATGTAGTAGTTATCGATGAACCGGAAATACTGGAAGTACTCGATTCCGTTGATGGTATTGAAGCCGTAATAGATGTCGGAACTGAAGGCCTTGGCGGATACTCCCATCTGCCCGGCGCTCTTGCCGATGGAACTGGCAGAAGGCGAATAGACGCACAGGTGTTCCGGGCTGTTGTCGAACATGATGATGGCACCGTCTGCCAGCATCTTGGTGGCCAGGGCATATTCGGCACTGGTGGTCTCCAGAATGGAGCCGGCCAGAGCCTCATCCAGTTCGATCTGCAGCAGCGAGTGGTGTCTGGTGATGCCCCCGGCGCTGCGGACTCCGGAAACGCCTTCCTGCTGGCAGGACTTTTCAAAGGCGTAGCGGGAGACGTAAATGGTATTGCCGCGGCTGTCTGATGCCGTATAGTAGTTCAGAGCGACACCGAAGAACTGGGATTCCTCACCGATGTCATTGACCATGTGGGTCTGCAGGAAACTGTCAACATCGCCATCCAGCACCTTGCGGAAGGGATAGGACTGATCTTCGGGATTGTTGCTGAGGGTGAAGAACCAGTTTTTGGTATTGGTCGCGATTGTCCGGCCGTCTTCGTCGAAGACGTAGATGGCGTCGATCCGGTTCTCGTTGCACAGCTGCTGCAGAGCCGCGGACTGACCGACGGACTTCAGCGGATTGTATTCGTCATCGAGAATGAACTGGCGGTTGCCGTCATTGTCGATGTAACTGTAATAATGATCGGAGGTCTCATTGAGGATGTCCGGGCTTTCCTCCAGGATGAACTTGATGATCCGGGCCGTTGACAGGAAGCGGGAATCATAGTATTCCTCAATGACCTTGCGGCTTTCCTGGCTTTCCTCATAGCGCCCGGTGATCTCCTGTATGATGACGTTGGAACGGTCAATGCCCTCATTGATCTCCAGAAGCGTCTGGGTATAGAAGGATATGAAGTAGACCGCGATGATGCCTATCAGCATCAACGGTCTGACCTTGCGGAAGACTTCGGTATCAAAGTACAGCGGATTGCGGGACTTGCCAAAGAGTTCCTTCTTTTCATTCTGCACGCCCTGACGGATGAAGTCATTGCGGACGATGATCGCATAGGTCAGACACAGAATCATCACCAGGGTAAATCCCAGAAGGGACCAGACCAGCACATACTTGTCATGGGAGATGACCTTGTCATAGTTGGCAGCCGCCACGACGATCATGTCATCGCCATAAGCCCGGGAGATGCAATAGTACTTATCTCCCAGAATGGTCTGTCTGCCCTGGAAACCGTCAGAGGTGATCTCCTGGTTCAGACCGCATTCAAAGATGTTCCGACCGGTCAGCATGTCCTCGCCGTTATGGTAGTAGACAAACATCTTACTTTCCGGATCGATCGCAAACAGGAAACCGTCATTGATGACGCTCATCCGGCTCATTACCGTGGAAACGTCCCTGAGGGAAGCAATGTGGACATCCAGAGCCCAGGAATCCGCTCCCAAAACCAGAGCGTACTGGGTGTTGCGGTAAGTATAGGGCTGGCTGTAGAAGTAGAATGAACCGTAACGGTTCTCCACGTAGACCGGTGTGACATTGCCCTGTCCATCCCGGCAGAATTCCAGCAGCCGGTTGAGGTTTTCCTGAGTCAGGATTGCCGTAGTGGCCGGATTGCGGCCGATCAGCTGCGGATCGGGAGAAAGAACGACCTTTCCCTCCATTGAAAGCAGGTACAGATAGGGAACCCCGGCCTGAGTGGAGATATCCGAAAAGACATCGCAGCGGATCGCCAGATCACTGGCCATCATCCGGTCAAACAGACCGCCGTCAAACAGTTCATTGATGTCATCCAGGGTCTTCCAGTTACCTTCATGATAGATGCCGGTCAGGGTATCGGTATTGCGGTCATTTCTTTCCATGATGGAAACGACTTCGGAGAGAGCCAGTTCGCTGTTATCCTTTTGCTTGGCTAAGGAAGTCCGGGTCTGAATGTTGCGCAGGAAAACGGCAATGATGACCGCTCCCAGCACCATCAGCACCAGATTGAATACGACCTTGCTGATCCGGTAAGTATTGACCTTCCGGCGTTTTTCCCTCGTCTCTGTCATTTCCCTGTTCTTATCTTCCATAATGTTTCTCCAATATATTCACTTCACGTTTTTTTGTCCGGAGCATCCGCCTGTTGGCATACTATCTTATTATAATATTAATCCAGAACAGCCTTTTTTCACAATAAAGAGTATCTGTGCGGCTGAAAACAACCGTTATATTTATGCTCTTTTAAGCATTAGCCAAGCCGAACACAAGCATTATCAGACCGCATCCCAGCATCACCAACAGCGGATTGGGCTTATAGCGCCGCAGGATGATGAAGCTGACGCTCATCAGGATAAGCGCCAAAATGCTTACCTGCCGGCCATCCCAGCTGTTGCGGACCACCATGTTCAGAAAAGTCGACAGGATCAGCCCGATGGCCAGGCACTTAAGGCTGTGCACGACGCTTTCCATCATTGACAGTTTCCGGTATTTCCGATAGATAAGGATCACTACCAGAGCGATCAGACAGCAGGGCAGAATGCAGCCCAGGGTGGCGGCGATCGCTCCGGGTATGCCGGCCACCTTCATACCCACAAAGGTTGCGGAATTAATCAGGATCGGCCCCGGAGTCAATTCGTCCAGAGCCAGCAGGTCGGCAAACTCCTGATAACTCATCCACTGCTGGATCTCGACGACTTCACGCTCAACCAGCGGAATGGAGGCATATGCCCCGCCGAAGGCCAGAACGGCAATCTTCATGAAGGAAAGAACGATCTTAAGCAGCATGCTCATTCTCCTTCCTTCCGCCGTAAGGCCAGAGCCCTGATGATGCCAAGCAGAATGCAGGCACCGGCCAGAAAGAAGACCGACCAGTTGAGAAGGCGGATGTAGAGAAAGGAAAGAACGATCAGGATGACCGGATAGATCTTTTCTCCTTTCAGGGCATTGTCAATAAGGCCCAGAAGCACATCCAGCAGCATCGCCGCTACCCCATACTGCATGCCCTTCAGAAACAGGGCAATGTAGGGATTGGCGATCAGGGAATTATAGAAGAAGGTCACGATGATCATGACCAAAAGCGGTGGCAAGGCGCAGCCCGCTACCGCGGCTAAAGCCCCGGGCAGGCCGGCGGCTTGATACCCGGTGATCATCGAGGCGCTGATGGCGATCGGTCCGGGAATGGAGGGGGCCATGGCGATGTAGTCATTCATTTCCTCTTCGCTGAACCAGCGGTACTTGTGCACGAAGGTATTCTTCATGACACTCAGGATAGCATAGCCGGAATTGGCCGTCATCGATATCGTAAAGGTCGTGGTAAACAGGACCAACAGCCTGCTGCTCTTCTTTTCGCTCATGCATTCTCCCTTCTGCTGATGATCAAGCTGGTCTTCTACTGTCAATTATAGGCGTGCAGCCCCCTTCAGGCAAACATCGGCTATTAACACCCGTTGTCACCATCAGTTGATAGACACCGGGCGGTCGTTTATAATCTGGTTATACTGAACAGAGAAAGGACAGCTGTCACCATGAACATTCAAAAATCCGGATTCGATCTGGTAAGCATCAGGGAAAAACCGCAGCTCTGCGAACAGGCTGCTGCCTGGTTTTCCGGTAAGTGGGGCATTGACCGGCAGGCTTATCTGGACTGCATGAAGGAATGCCTGAATGATGAAGTGCCCTATGACTGGTTTCTCTGCCTTGCGGAAGATAAGATCGTGGGTGGCCTGGGTATCATCGAAAATGATTTTCATGACCGCCCGGACCTGAGCCCCAATGTCTGTGCCGTCTACGTGGAACCGGATTACCGGGGCAGGGGCATTGCCGGAAAGCTGCTTGACATGGCCGTGGAAGCCATGCGCAAAAAAGGCATCTCACCGCTCTACCTGCTTACCGGACACCAGGGCTTTTACGAGCGCTACGGCTGGCAGTTTCTCACCATGGCGCTTGGAGAAGGCGATGAGCATCCCAGCCGGATGTATGTCCATTACTGAAACACTCTGATGCAGAAAATAATGAATCGTCACGAAAAAACGGCAGTCATTCTGCCGTTTTACGTCTTATCAGCCTAATTCCGGTTCCTGGCTTTGAGGTTCAAAGCCTTCAATGACCTGAGCTTCTTCCTTCTCCTTTTTTTTCATTTTGAAATACCCAAGGGTCATGACGACACCGAAGGCGAACATGCCGCCGGTAATCAGCAGCGACAGCAGCTGGGTATCGGTGCAATTGATCCGCAGATAATAGATGTCCCGGTCGGCTTCATTCAGATTGAAGTATTCCAGAGCTTCCCGGTAATAGCTGAGCAGCTGACCGCTCATTTCCTCAATCTTGCCCTTCAGATGCAGCGGCGTTTTGGTCAGTGAGTCTGACTTTCCGTCCAGATATTCCCAGGTTGCGTCCATGATGTTTTTCATGGCCGTGGTATTCTTGCCGGTCACCGAGACCGCGATCATCGAATCGTCATCCAGCCAGACCAAAAAATGCTGGTCCTTGCCGGTGGTAAAGCCGTTGGTCTTGTGGACGGTTTCCGCAAAATTTTCCAAAACGGCATCGACATCAAGTTCCACATACTTGCCGGTGCTTTCCTTTACCCGGTTTTCCCGCAACAGGGTATTGATGTCAGTCACCTTGGTGCCAAACATCAGCGGGCCGTACAGCCAGACCATGATCAGGCTGAAGGCCAGAAACATGATTCCCACTACCAGCACACCCCAGGTCGGGGTCTTCTTTCCATTTCTCATATTGTCCTCCTTAATCTTTAGTAGCATGGCTTGTCCTTTCCCCATTACTATAACATTTCTCCTTCATTCTGAAAACGGACGTGCCCGTCTTCGCCCATGAGCAGCCGATGTGCTAAAATTAGTTTGACAGGGGAAAGATGATGAAATTTGAACACACCAATCGCCATGGCTTTCTGATCGGGCTGGCGGACTTTATGACCGCCGGGCTTTTACTGCTTTTTTGGATGAAGAAAAGCATGCACCGGGAGTTTGAGGAAGTCTTGGGCCACCCCATTGAGTCCTACTCTTCCGCTTACCTGAAGGGCATTCCCAACCTGTTCATCTACACGCTGCACTGGATGGCCAAAATCGCTGAGGAAATGAAAGCCAAAGCCATTGAACTGGGGTTGGAAGGTTCCTACACCTCCTACCGCCACATGTTTGGCTGGAATACCTGGGGGCTGCTGCTCTTTGGTCCGGCGGTGGCTACCGCCCGCTTCTTTGACACCCTCAACCGCATTGAGCAGGAACTTAACCACCGCAATGGATTTTAGTCGGAAATCATCTGACAATGCTATAATCATATCAACGAGGTATGATGCCATGAAAAAAACAATCAGCATAATGTTAATATCAGCCATGATCCTTACCGGTCTTTTAACCGGCTGCCAGCCGAAAGAGCCGGAAAAGCTGCACACCGAAGAGCTGCCGCTGCAGCACGAGACCGAATTCGGCGGCGTCTATCTGAAGATGACCATTGACCAGTTCAATGCTCTGGGCTTTCAGTACGGCGACAGCGTCGATGTGACCTTTTCCAACGGCTACAGGCTGGAGGACATTCCTTACTACAACGGCTACTATGTCGATGCCGGTCAGCCCCTTTTGATCGCCTATCCGGGCTACGATTACATCAAGGCCGCCATCAACTACGGCGAAGACCTCTGGGAAAGAGCCGGTCTGCTGAATTTGATGGCAGTTAAGACCCTGTGGCTTTCCGCCCAACTGGACGAATCCTCGACCGGTACCGTCACCCTGAGACAGGCCGGCAAATACAGGGACATTCAGGATGCCCGGGACATTCACTATTCCGATGAGCGCTCCAAATACGACAGCGATGTCATCTTCGCCAACTTCCGGCCGATGAATCTGGGCAGGCTGAAGGAAGACTTCTTCTTCCGCTCCGCTTCTCCCTGCGATAATCAGCACAAGCGGGCTCCCTATGTTGATGCCCTGATGCAGGAAAACGGCATCAACGCCATTCTCAATCTTTCCGATAACGAAAAGAAGATCGAAGGCTATCTGGCCAAGGAAGACTTCAGTTCGCCGTATTTCCTGTCCCTCTACCAGAAGGAAAATGTCGTTCCGATCGCCTTAAGCATGAACTACCTGTCCGACGAATTTGCCCAGAAGATCGCCAATGGCCTGATTGCCCTTGCCCAAAAGGAAGGCCCGTATCTGGTCCACTGCACCGAGGGCAAGGACCGCACCGGCTTTGTCTGCATGCTGATCGAAGCTCTGGCCGGGGCCGGCTACCAGCAGATCGCCGATGACTACATGGAAACATATGACAACTACTATAAGATCACTCAGGCCAAGGACCCGGCCCGCTACCAGACCATCCTGGAAAAGAATCTGGAAGCGATGCTGCAGTTTGTCATCAATGATCCGCAGGTGGACTTTAAGAACGCTGATCTGACCGTCTATGCCCGCCGCTACCTCAATCACGGCGGCATGAGCGATCAGCAGATCGACGAGCTGCTGCTGCGCATCTGTGAATAATTCTGAAATCGGAAAGACTTACCGGGCTCTGCCCGGTTTTCTTTCGAAAAAAACTGAACTCAAAGAGGTTTTCTCTTTGTGATTGGTTAAAAAGCGTTTATAATTAATACATTGGAATTTTTTAAGGAGTAACAAGATGATTAGAAAACTTACCTTAACCTTCATGTCTCTGCTTCTGACCTTATCGATGGTCCTTCCGCAGGGACTTCAGACTGTCAGAGCACAGCAGTCTGAAGATGTTCCGGACATTTCGGTTCATTCAGTGGAAATGAACCGGGAAAGCAGCAGCCCGGAAGATGAGAATGCTTACGCATACATTAATGTCGACATCGACAAGACCCGCTTCATCCACCACAATGCCCGTCCTCAGGCTGAGGATGCACTGCCGACCAGCTATTCACTGGTCTCTGAAGGCTATGTGACCAGCGTCAAGAACCAGAACCCCTACGGTACCTGCTGGACTTTCTCGACTATGGCTTCCGCGGAAAGCGGCATTCTGAAGAAATACGGTCAGACCAAGGACCTCGCGGAACTGCAGATGGCTTATTTCAACTACAACAGCTACCAGAAGGCTGACCCCCTGAACCTGATCACCAATGACGGCACCAAGGGATCAAGCCCGGACGGTGTGCTGAACATCGGCGGCAACGCCTATTTCTCAACCTTCGCTCTGGCCAGCGGCATCGGTTTCTGCGATGAAACCGATTATCCGTACGGCACCAGCGTTACCAGCAAGCCCTGCTACAAGGCCAGCTACCTGCTCAGAGAAGCCAGATGGCTGTATCTGCAGGAAACTGACGCCGTCAAGAGAGCCCTGATGGAACACGGAGCCCTGGCAGTCTCCTACTATCACAGCGACAGCTATGTCAATTACACCAGCAGCGGTGATTGCGCCTATTACCAGAATTCCTATGACGGCGATTATTCCAACCACGCGGTCACCCTGGTTGGCTGGGATGACAACTACTCCCGCACCAACTTCAAATCCTCAAAGAGACCGACCAAGAACGGTGCCTGGCTGATCAAGAACAGCTGGGGAACTTCCTGGGGCAATAAGGGCTACTTCTGGATCTCCTATGAAGATACCAGCATTCAGGGCAGCGAAGCCGTCTTCTATGGCGTCGACCTTGAGGACAACTACACCCTGGAAACTGCCAACCTGTATCAGTATGACGGCAGCGGCATGGCCGGCTGGGAAAACTACGGCAAGACCGTTTACGCTTCCAACATTTACCAGACCATCAATGACGGTGAAGTACTGAGAGAAGTCGGTTTCTTCGTTGACCAGACCGGTCTGGACTACACCATTTCCATCTACAACAACGTCTCCAGCACCCCGACCAGCGGCACTCTGGCCACTACGCAGAGCGGCCGTCTCGAGGATGCCGGTTACTACCTGCTGAAGCTGGACAACCCGGTCAGACTCACCAAGGGAGCCAAGTATTCCGTTGTCATCAAGCTGACTTCCTCAAGTGAAGATGTCAACCTGTTCCTTGACTGGGACTATTCATACAACTGGTCAGACGGTTCTTCCGTCAAGTTCTACAATAATGTTACCAATGACCTCAGCTTCTACAGCACCAACGGCACCAGCTGGACCAGCCTGACTTCTGAAGGCTATACGGCCAGAATCAAGGCCATCACCACTGAAGTAGAAACCTGTCAGGTCAGCTTCGTCAACTATGACGGTACCGTGCTGCAGAGCGGCACTGTGCCGGTAGGCGACACTCCGGTCTATGAAGGCGAAACTCCGAGCAGACCGGATGACGAACAGTATACCTACACCTTCAAGGGCTGGACTCCGGAAATCGGACCGGTTGAGACAGACACTGTCTATACCGCTACTTACGATAAGCACGAATACACCGACATCGCCATCACTTCTCTGAAGAATGAAGGCACCGATGGCGGCATCAACGTCAGCTTCCTCAAGGTCTCCGGCGCGGAGCGCTATCAGGTCGATGTCAGCGAAGACGGTGAAAGCTGGCTGACCCTGACCGACAGCGTTGCCGATAACAGCTATTCCGACATCGCCGCCGTCATCATGGGCAAGACTTATACCTATCGGGTAAGAGCTTACGCCAACGGCCAGTGGGGCGATTTCTCCGAAACCGCCAGCCTGCTCAGAAATCCCTTCAGGGATGTTCAGGAAGGCACTGATCACTTCACCCATGTTGCCTGGGCTTACAACAACGGCATCGTCAATGGCCTGTCCTCCGATCACACCCGTTTCGGCCTGACCGGAAAGTGCACCAGAACCCAGTTCTGCATCATGCTCTGGAAGATGGCCGGCAGGCCGGATACCACCGGCATGGAATGCCCGTTTGAGGACATCGATGACGTAACCGAAAACAATAAGAGAGGCATCATCTGGTGCTATAATCAGGGCATCGTCAACGGTACTTCCGCCACGACCTTCAACCCCAGCGGTGACATCACCAGAGCTCAGCTGGCCATCATGGTCTACAAGCTGGCCGGCATGCCGTCAGTAAGCGGACAGAGCTGCCCGTATGTTGACCTGGCCGGTCTGACCGCCAACAACAAGAAGGCCATCATCTGGTGCTACAACAACGGCCTGATCAACAGCCTCACCGACACCTACTTCTTCCCCAAGGTCAAGGGAACCCGTGCCCTGCTGGCTGAGATGCTGTACGGTGCCGAGCAGGTACTGCACATCTTCGAAAACGCGCAGAACTAAGCGATCTGCTACTATCATCAGCGTAAAGCCCGGGCACAACCCGGGCTTTTATACGGCATTGAAAAGGACCGCCTTAGCGATCCTTTATGACTTTCTGAATTTTCGATTTCTCATGATTCCGCGACTTCGCAATAGAAGGCGGCCAGACTGTCCCACTGTTCACTGACATCGGCCGTTTCCTGGTCCCATCGCTGCACTTTCCCATCCGGTAGCAGCAGCATGGCATCGCCGCAGTCGTAAAGGGCAAAGACGATCGCGTTTTCAAACTGGCCGTCAGGATGTTGTTTTTGAAACCTTTCGGTCTCCTTAAGGGATTGCTGATAAGAGAGGAAATGGCATTCGCTGTTCTCGTCAATGTCAAAGCCATTGGCAAGGGCGTAGTAGGGAACCAGCGTGGCGTAGGGGCCTTCCTTCAGGGCCGCCTGCTGCTTGGGAGCCAGACGCTTCGGGAAGTCTTCCGGCGTCATTTCCTTACGGGCCTTGAACAGCTCCCTGACCCGGGTAATTGAGGGCCTGCGCTCGGGCTTTTTCTTAGCCAGATGCCGGTAGCACTCTTCCAGACGGATGGCACAGATCTCCTCCGTAACCTGAGGGATCGCGACGGTGTTGACCAGTTCATAGCCCTCAGGAGGCTCATCCATGATCGCCAGCGGCTGCAGGTCTTTCTTGGTCAGTAATCCCTGACTGTGAAGCTGGGCAGCGATGTCCCGGTGGATCAGGATCTCAAAATCGGTATAGCCGGTTAATCCCGCCCGGTTCTTGAAGACGATGCCGCCACTGGGCAGTTCGTCTCTTAAGACCACATCCTGACATCTGACCTTCAGGCGCCGGGGAAAGACCTCCATCAACAGGTCAAACGGCGCACCGAATTGCCGGATCTGCTGGCGCTGGCCAAAGGAGCGCCAGTAGGAATAACTGGCCCGCCAGTAGCTGCTGATCCTTTGGCGGGGGATCATGGCAAAGTACTGCTCTCCCCGGTAGTGGCCGATGTCTCTCAGCCAGCAGAAACGGACATCAGCCGTCTCATTGACCTCAAGGAAGCGGCGCATTTCATCACTGACAAACACGGCTCTCCGGCGGCTGTCACATCTGGGCTTGCCGTCGGCAATGTTGCAGGCCCTTATGGCCGGCAAAACAAACCGGCCGCCCTTAAGGTGCAGGACATCTTCTTCCTGATATTCCGTCTGTCTTCCCGAAAAGCCCCGGGTCTGCAGAACATACCAGTCGCTCTGCGGCAGATCATAAATGCGCTGATAGGTTCCTTCGGCCCAGCATTTGTTTTCCTGGCAGTAGTCCATGATCGCTTCCAGAATTTCGTTGGCTTCCGGACTGTGCAGATCAAGGGTGCTTTTGCCCGAATCATCGCATTTCTGATTCAGCGAGCGTACGAAGGCGACATTGTTGCGCCTGCGTTGGTCAATGTCGACCCGCATTTTCCACTTGAGTATCCAGGTCAGTTTTTCCTGATATTTCATGCCCTTTTCTGCCATATTTCCTTTCGCTCATTGATGAATCGTCAGAGCGCTATCTCCCTCATCAGTTTTCCTTACCTAATCATTATAAACCACCAGCCAGCACCGTTGTAAGGGTTTACATGTTTTGATTTCATAGGGTATAATTTAGGCGAAAAGAGGTGACTACGCAGCATGTCTCAAACTAACGATTATCACAGTAGACACTTGAATACTTTGGGCGGTCATGCTGCGCCAGGACAGTAGTTTTTTCCAGCAGCACAAGCCGCCTTTGGAAAAGGAGGCTTTTTATATGGCAAAGACCAGAAACAATGCCGACAGCAAGCTCGTGGAAAAGAAACTCATCGATTATTCCCGGATGAGCCGGGAAGAACTCTTTGAGTCCTTTGACATTGACAACAGCGGCTTAAGCAGCGAGCAGATCACATCCGGCAGCGAAAAGTACGGCAAGAACATCATCAACCAGAATAATGAAAACACCCTGATCATCCGGCTGCGCGACGCGGTGATCAATCCCTTTAACATCGTCTTGCTGGCGGTTGCCGGGGTGACCTACATCACCGATGTCATCATGGCTGAACAGGCCAGTTACGCCACCTTCGCGATGTTATTGATCATCGTGGCCATTTCCTCGGCGGTATCCTTTGTCCAGTCGGAAAAGAGCAACAACGCTGCCAAGGCGCTGCAGAAGATGATCAGCAACAACATCGAGGTAGTCCGCAACGGCTATACGGTTTCCATCAACATTGAGGACGCCCTGCCCGGGGACATCGTCAAGCTGGGTGCCGGCGACATGATTCCCGGCGACGTCCGCTTCTATGACCTCAAGGACCTGTTCATCGACCAGTCACAGCTGACTGGGGAATCGGTACCGGTGGAAAAATTCACCGAATCGAAGGAATTCGATGACATCACCGAGCTGGCCAACATCGGCTTCATGGGTTCCAACATCGTTTCCGGTTCCGCCAAGGCCGTCATCCTGACCACCGGAAATCACACCTACTTCGGTTCGATGGCCAGGTCGCTGTCCTCCGAAAACACCAAGAGCACCTTTGATGAGAACATGGATTCAATCTCCAGACTGCTCATCCGCTTCATGCTGGTAATGATTCCGGTCATCTTCGTGGCCAATCTGCTGACCAAGAGCAGCTGGCTGGATTCGCTGATGTTCGGCATTACCATCGCCGTCGGCCTGATGCCGGAGATGCTGCCGGTAATAATGACTTCATCACTAGCCAAGGGCGCCATTTCCATGAGCCGCAAGAAGACCATCGTCAAGCGCTTGGGCGCCATTCAGACCTTTGGTGAGATGGATGTGCTGTGCACCGACAAGACCGGTACCCTGACCGAAGATCAGGTCATCCTGGAAAAATACCTCAACCCCAAGGGTGAGGAAGACATCCGCGTGCTCTCCCACGCTTTCCTGAACGCCTACTTCCAGACCGGAATGAAAAACCTGATGGACCGGGCCATCATCGCCCGAGGTGAAAAGGAAGGCTTGAGCCGTCTTAAGCGAGAATACGTCCGCGAGGACGAGATCCCCTTTGACTTTTCAAGGAGAATGATGTCGGTGGTCATGCGCGACAAGAACATCAAGCGCCAGCTGATCACCAAGGGCGCCGTTGACGAAGTCATCAGCCGCTGCCGCTATGTCGACATCGGCGGCAAGGCTGAGGAAATAAATGAACAGTGGCTCAGCATTGCCCGCAACGTCGCTGAGGAAAACGGCCGGGAAGGCATCCGGGTCATCGCCGTCGCCCAGAAGAACGACATCCATGATGTTGACACCTTCGGCATTGACGATGAGAAGGACATGGTCTTACTGGGATTCATCGGTTTCCTGGATCCGCCGAAGGTTTCCGCCAAGCCGGCTCTTGACCATCTTAAGGAAAGCGGCATCCGCACCGTCGTGCTGACCGGCGACTCCGAAGGGGTAGCCGTGGCCGTAGCCAAGCGGTTAGGCATTGACGTTACCTACAGCTATAACGGCACCGCTGTTGAAAAGATGAGCGATGAAGAACTTAAGGAAGCCTGTGACAAATGCTTCGTATTCGCCAAATTAAACCCGATGCAGAAGAAGAGAATCGTCGCCACCATGCAGTCTCAGGGTCATACCGTCGGCTACATGGGGGATGGCATCAATGACTCCCCGCCGCTGAAGCAGGCTGACGTCGGCATTTCCGTTGACACCGCCGTCGACATCGCCAAGGAAGTCGCCGATATCATCCTATTGGAAAAGGACCTGCAGGTTCTGGAAGACGGCGTACTGGAAGGCAGAAGAACCTTCGCCAACATGAACAAGTATCTGAAGATGGCCATCTCCGGCAACTTCGGCAACATGCTGTCGGTGCTGATCGCCTCACTGGCTCTGCCCTTCTTACCGCTCAAGCCGGTCCACATCCTGGTTCAGAACATCCTCAACGACTTCGCTCAGCTGGGCATGCCCTTTGATAATGTTGAGCCGGAATACATTGAGCATCCCAAGAAGTGGAACGTGGACGGCATCAAGAAGTTCATGGTCTACTTCGGCCTGCTCTCCACGGTGCTGGATGTCTTATGCTTCATCGTACTGTGGCACATCTTCCACTATGACAATCCCGGCAAGGCCGAATTCTTCCAGTGCGGCTGGTTCATGTTCGGAGTCATTTCCCAGACCATGGTGATCCATACCATCAGGACGCATAAGCTGCCCTTCCTGCAGGCCAATGCCTCAGGTCAGCTCTATCTGTCCAGCATCGCCGTGATCATCATCACCCTGATCATCGGCATGACCACCATCGCCCTGGTCTTCGACATGGGCGTCGTACCGGCCAGCTATGGCTTATGGATGGTGATCCTGTTACTGGTCTATCTGGTACTGGCCCAGATCATCAAGAAGATATACATCAAGATTAACGGAGAATGGATATAGGAGGTAAGTTAAAATGACCGAAAGAAATAACGAAGAAATCATGGATGAAAGATACTATACTCAGGAAATATTCGACCTGGTCCGCAAGACCCCGGACCGCAAGAAACTGGCCAAGGCGCTGTCCTACTATCATGACAATGACATCGCCGCGGCACTGAGTTATCTGACTCCCAAGGAAAGAAAGCATCTGTATGACTCCCTGGGCATTGAAAACACCTCCCATGTCTTTGCCTACATTGACGAGGATGTTGACAAGTACTTTGCCGAACTGGAAGCCGATCAGGCTGCCGACATCATCGAGGAAATGGACGCTGACGATGCCGCTGACATTTTGGAAGAACTGAGCGACCGCAAGGCCAAGGAGATCATCGGTTTGATGGAGCCGGAAGCCAAGGAAGACATCGAGCTGATCAACTCCTACGCTGACAACCAGTTCGGCTCGCTGATGACCACCAACTTCATCGCCGTCAAGACCGGCCTGTCCCTGAAGGAGACCATGAAGTCGCTGGTTGAGCAGGCCAAGGAAAACGACAACATCGGTACCATCTACCTGATCAATGATAATGATACCCTGCATGGTGCCATTGACCTAAGGGACCTGCTGATTGCCAAGAGCGAGGAGGACCTGGAAGCAGCTGTCATCTCCTCCTACCCTTATGTCTACGCTGATCAGATCATCAATGATGAATCTTTGGATAAACTGATCGACTATGACGAAGACTCCATTCCGGTTCTCTCGGAGAGAACCAATGAGCTCTTAGGCGTCATCACCGCTCAGGATCTGGCTGAGATCTCCTTTGATGAGATCGATGAACAGCCGGAACCCAACGAAGTCGAACCGCCGAAAGAAAACCGCTTCTGGACCGTTCTGCTGGTGTTGGGATTACTGCTGACCATCGTCGGCGCCATCGTTGGCCACGGCAGTGTCGCTGAAGACATTGCCCGGGAGACTGCCTTCATCATCCTGCTGGTGGCTGGGGCAGCCCTGAGCATTCTGGGACTCTACTTCGCGGCCCGGAAGAAGGAAGAAGTCAAATAACTCCTGAAGTCAGCTGATTTTACCTGAAGTGCACCATTGCGTGCACTTTTTTCAGCCGCTATTGCGGCAGAAAATGGCAATTATTCATATAACACCATTTCTGTGTATAATGTAATCAGATAATGGAGAGGAGAATAATATCATGGATAAGAATAATCAGAAAAAACCGGTTAATAAGCTTGTTTTAATCATCCTGGCATTGTTGATAGTCGGCGGAGGCGTTTTTGCCTACCTGAAGAACAAAGCCAAAAATGACGCGCTCAACTCTCTGACCATTGATTTCGTAAGCAATCAGACCGAAACTGGTGCCATTCAGCTGGAATACGATCTTTCCAAAATCGACCCGCTTACATTGGTAACCAGTCACACCTGGGAAATTGAAGCATCCAAGTCCGAAATCGACCTCAGTGTTCTCGGTGAAAGCGAAATTGAATACATCCTGTCCACAAAGGATTCCATGGGCGGAACCGTTAAGAAATCATTTACCAAAAAAATCGTGGTTTCTGATACCAAAGCCCCGGAAATCAGCTTTGACAACGACAATATTCCCATGACTGCCGGCAGCGCGATTCCAGACAACAATATCACAGTCAGTGACCCGGTAGACGGAGCGCTGGAGCTGGTCGAAAATGAGCCGGCAAAGACCGCGGAAAGCGGACAGGTCTATGAAAAGGGCTGGTATACCGTTTCCCATGAAATCGATCCCGCCAAGGAAGGTGAATATACCGTTACCATTACTGCCTCAGACAAAAATGGAAACCGCACGGAAAAGACCTATACGGTCACCGTCACCAAGCAGAAGGAACAGTATCGCTATGTAGCCAGAGAGTATTACGCTGACGAGGAGAAGAAATGGGTAACCATCAGCGCCAAGCAGGCTCTCTCCTATGTTAATGACTGGATAAAGAATGCCGATAAAGTAAAGAACAAGAAGAGATCAAAATACACCAGCCTTGAGCAGGTCGTCAATGACCAGTTGTACTGTGAAAGCGCCGGTGATGGTACCTGGAAGATGTACATCTTTGTATATGACTCAAAAGGCAAGCAGGTGAAAAAACACCTGTGTCTGAAGTTCTAACCCATCCATTACCTTAGCGCACAGCCAATAACACCATAGACCCCCTGAAGCTGACAGGGGGTCTTTCCATGAAAAGTTCCGGCAAGCCATACATTTTTAATCCTGATCGGCTCTTCTTGCCTTATGGTTGTCCAATCAATTATACTATCTGTATTGTTCCCTGAAACTTTACAGCTAAACCGGGGAATATTAAGGAGACAACTATGAGAAGAGATGCCCGCCGAGTCGAACTGCCTGCCCTGATGCAGTGTGCCATCGACCTGAAACCCACCCGCAAGGAAAATGAAGTCTACATTGACCGTAAGGTAGACGTGACCGAACTGGTCCGCTACATGGAAGAAAAGAAGAAAAACGGTGCCCATTACACCTATTTCCACGCCTTCCTGACCACCATTGGCAAGGTTATGTATAACCGGCCGAAGCTTAACCGCTTCATTTCCAACCGCCACATGTATGAGCATAACGACATTCTGCTCTCCTTCGTCGCCAAGATGACCCTTGATGACAAGGCCGAGGAACTGATGCTGGTGGTACCGATCGAAGAAAATGACAACATTGAAACGATCGCCGCCAAGACGGCAAGGAAAGTTGAAAACCTTCGCTCCGCCAAGGCTGACAAGGCCGGAGCCAATAACGCCGTCGATACCCTGGGCAGACTTCCCAACATCATCAGAGTGCCGATCTTCGGTCTGATCAAGATCCTGGGCAAACATGGCCTGCTGCCAAAGTCCCTGACCGACAACAACATCTACTTTACCTCAATGATCATTTCCAACCTTGGTTCGATCAAGTGCGGAGCCATTTACCATAACCTGGCTGACTTCGGCACCTGTTCTTCCCTGGCTACCATCGGTGAGATCACCAGTGAGATGAAGATCAACGACGAGGGCAGCGAAGAAGTACGCAAGTACTGCCACTTCGGTGTTACTCTGGACGAGCGCATCGGCGACGGTTTCTACTTCGCCAGATCACTCTCGCTGATCGAACACATCCTTCAGCATCCTCAAATGCTGGAGGAACCGGCCAGTAAGAAAATCGATTTGTAGCACTTCCGATGTTAATTATCCGGTTCAAACCTGGATCGCGAATTTCACAGGGCAGTTATTCAAGCCTTACGGAGCACTGAATGCTCCGTTTTTTGGGAAAAAAACTGCTCAGCACTCATTCTCAAATGCATTTCCATTGACGTAAATATTAAATAATTATACAATATTTACACAAGGAGATTTCCAATGCAATTTGAATGGGATCCAAATAAGAACGAAATAAACAGGCGAAAACACGGCATATCCTTTGAAGAGGCAAAAACGGTATTTTATGACGATGATGCTGTGATCTTTGATGATCCGGATCATTCTAATGAGGATGAAGAAAGATTCATTTTGCTTGGATTCAGTACTAAGGCAAGAATGCTGATTGTCTGTCATTGTTTCAGATCAGAAAACCGAATCATCAGAATCATTTCAGCCAGAAAAGCCTCAGCAGATGAAGAAAACACTTATAACAGGTTAAAGAAAGGATGGTACAAATGAGAGATAACTATGATGTAATGAATTTAAATCCCAGAAAAAATCCCTATGCAAAAGAACTGAAGAAACAGATAACCATTAAGATTGACCTGATGATTATTGAATATTTCAAACAACAGGCTCTGGAAACCGGGATACCTTATCAGACCCTGATAAACATGTACCTTGCTGACTGCGTAATTAACAAGCGCAAGCTGGAGATGACCTGGAAATAGTCTGACTTATTTTCTTATAATGACTAACTGCTTAATTGTTTCCCTGCCATGAAGTCAACAGCGATTCCCTTGTGATTATATAAGACACATACATTCAAACATTTCCTGATGAACAGCAAAAAATCGGTACCTGACTGTTAGTCCGCTACCGACTCTTGTTGTTTATTTAGTATTGCTGAGCATCAGTCTTCTTTTTTTCTGCTCTTGAAATAACTGCAACCTAAGGCTGAGATGGCCATTAGTGCCACGCAGAACCTGAGATCATAGCCATCACCGGTAGGAGGTACGATGTCTTCCCACACGGCATATAAGGTCGTGTTGTTGGAAAGAGTGATCTCTTCACCTGGCTGAAATTGTGGCTCTTCGGCATTCTTCTCCATGGCCCAGCCTAAGAATTTCATTTCGCCGTTAGTCGGGACGGTTTGAGAAAGAACTGTGGATTCAGTGAATGCCTTTTCTTTTTCCGGAGCCCCTTCACCGCTGTTGGCATCATAGTTTAACTCGAAGTAAACATTGATCTTGCCAATCGTTATGTTCTCAATGTCGTAGTTCTTTGCCTTGGCTCTAGTCCAGCTGATTTCGTACTGGTTATTAAGCTGCTCGCCTACCTTGCTGGTCTGAGCGGACTGATTGAAAACATCAATGCAGTTATTATAAGGATGACAGTTGTTCTTCTGAGTTTTTTCATAAGCGTCGTACCAATCTCTCTGTCTTAATTGTGCTTTCATTTTCCCAACTCTTCAATTGAAAGAATTCCCTACACAAGAAAGGGAATGGTTTTCAGGCCATCCCCTTGACAGTTACTTGCGGGAACCAAACACGAAGATCAGGATGATGACAGCGATCAGTAAGACGATCAGCAGATCAAGTTTTCCCTTGGTGAGATGAAGCGAATTGATTATCTTATCGTAATAGGCTTCCTTCCTCTCAATGATCTTCTGTGAATTGTGTTCAAACAGTTCTTTGGCGGAAGTGAACTGGTTCTCTTCCTTCTTTTCTTCTTCGCTCATTACTTTCTGGCAATGTACTTGCGGATGTCCAGAGCAATGGCGATGACGATGACGACGCCCTGTACGACATAGGTGTAGGCAACGTCAACACCGACGAACTGCATTTCGATCTTCAGGATCTCGAAGACGAGAACACCGATGACGATGCCGGAAACCTTACCGATACCGCCGTTGGTGGAGACACCGCCGATGGTACATCCAGCGATGGCGAACAGTTCGTAGCCGGCGGCCAGAGCAGCACTGGTTCCGCCAGCCTTGGCACCCAGCATGAAGCCGGCTAAGGCAAACAGAGCGGCGGCCAGCATGTAGGACAGGATGGTCATCCGGTCAATGTTGATGCCGGAAACGGAAGCAGCGTTCGGGTTGCCGCCGATGGCGTACATCTTCTTGCCGAAAGGCGTATGGTTAAACAGGAACCAGATGAATAATCCTACCAGCAGGGCAACAATGCCCAGGTTAGGCACGAAGTCCAAACCCATGAACGATCCGGCTGCCCAGTCCGTATACTTGTCGATCAGACCGCCGATCGGCTGCGCGCCGGTGTAAACCAGACAGATACCGTAAATGACGGTCTGCATGCCGTAGGTACCGATGAAGGCCGGGACATGCATCTTGGAGACGACCAGACCGTTGATCAGACCGAAGGTCAGGGCAAAGCCGAGCATTAACAGTGCGCATACCAGCCACATGTTCAGAGGCGGCAGATTCGGGTAGACCTTCTGGACATAGTCGGCTCTCTGCAGCAGGGTTGCTGCGATACAGCCGGCAAAACCGACCTGACGGCCAGCGGAAAGGTCGTTGTTTCTCATGATCAGAACAGCGGCAATACCGAAGGCGATGACAGCACGTACGGAGACATTCATCAGCAGGTTCTTGATGTTGTACTTGCCGAAGAAGTTGGGGTTGTCAATGCCGACGATGATCGCGGAGATGATGATCAAGATGATGACCGCATTGTTCATGATGAAGTTGCCAATGCGCTTAATATCAAGTTTTCCTAATTTCTTATCCATAAAGAGTACCTCTTATTATTTCGTGAACTTCGTGGAGAGTTCCATGATCTTCTCCTGATTCATGTCCTCACCTTCAACAAATCCGGTGATCTGACCCTCGCACATGACCATGATGCGGTCGCAGACACCGATCAGTTCCGGCATTTCGCTGGAAACCATGATGATGGTCTTGCCTTCCTTGGCCAGCCGGCCGATAATCGAGTAGATCTCATACTTGGCGCCGACGTCGATGCCTCTGGTAGGCTCATCCATGATCAGCACTTCCGGATCCTTGGCCAGCCAGCGGGAGATGATGACCTTCTGCTGGTTACCGCCGGAAAGATGCTGGATCTGGGTCTTCTTGCTGGGCGTCTTGATCGACAGTTCGCTGATGCTCTTGTCAACGATCTGGTTGATCTTCTTACCGTCAACCATGATCCGGTATTTCAGGTAGTCATTTACCGAGGCAATGCCGACGTTATCACCAACAGAGAGAACTCCGAAGATGCCGCTGCCGCGGCGGTCTTCCGTCAGCAGGGTAACGCCATCCTTGATGGCATCACTGGGAGACTTGATGTCCAGTTTCTTGCCCTTGAAGTAAACCTCACCGGAGGTAATGCCTCTTAAGCCCATGATGGCTTCCATCAGCTCCGTTCTCTGAGCGCCGACCAGACCGGCTACGCCCAGAATCTCGCCATCTCTGGCTTCAAAGGAACAGTGCTGGAAGGAATGCGGATGGATGGAACAGAAGTCCTTGACCTCAAAGACGACCTCACCGGGGGTATTAACCTTGGGCGGATAGAGGTTCTTGAGCTCACGGCCGACTTCCTTCTCAATGATCATGTCGGTTGTCATCTCACTGGCTTCCCAGGTTCCGATGTACTGGCCGTCACGCATGATGGTGATCTCATCGGAGATCTGCAGGATCTCGTCCATCTTATGGGAAATATAGATAACACCACACCCCTTGTCGGTCAGCTGTCTGATGATCTCAAAGAGCTTGTCGACTTCCTTCAGGGTCAGTGATGAGGTAGGCTCATCCAAAATGACGATCTTGGCGTCCGCGCTTAAGGCCTTGCAGATCTCAACCAGCTGCATCTGTGATGCCGTCAGTGATTCCAGCTTGGCATGGGCATCAAAGTTCAGATTCAGCTCATCGAGCAGGGCCTGAGCATCCTTATACATTTTCTTATGGTCGATGATCTTCATCGGCCCGATATTCTTTACCGGATATCTGCCGACATAGATGTTTTCCGCAATGGTGCGGTCGGGAATCGGCAGCAGTTCCTGGTGAACCATGGCGATGCCGCGGTTCAGCGCTTCAAAGGGGTCGCGGTTGTTGATTTCCTGACCCTGATAGATGATCTGTCCGGAGTCTTTCTTGTAAATGCCGAAAAGGCATTTCATCAGTGTTGATTTACCTGCACCGTTCTCTCCCATTAAGGCGTGGACATGGCCCGGCTTAAGGGACAGGTTGGCATTGTTAAGTGCCTGAACACCCGGGAAAGCCTTGCAGATATTTTTCATTTCAAGTACGTATTCTGACATATATACTTCCTTTTGCGGCTTCCGCCGCCTTCCAAATAGGCAAAGAGTTGCATGGAAAACCCATGCAACTCTTTAAAAGTTTTTCCGGTTAATTATTTCAGATAGTTGTCAACGTTCGCAGGAGTAACCATGACGTAAGGAACGTAGTTGACTTTCTTTTCCGGAGCCTTGCCAGCCAGTAAACCTAAGACGGTTTCGCAAGCGGCAGTAGCCTGACCGAGGTCATCGTTTAAGACAGTACCGGTCATGGTGCCGTCCTTGACCATCTGGCAGCATTCCGGTAAGGCGTCAACGCCTACCAGGTAGATGTCCTGACCAACAGTTCTGCCGGCAGCCTTGATTGACTCGTAAGCGCCTAAGGCCATGCCGTCGTTGTTGCAGAAGACAACTTCGATCTGGTTACCGAATGTGCTTAAAGCATTGGCAACGAGTTCCTGGCCCTGAGCCTGGTCCCAGTTACCGGTCTGTTCGAACAGCTTGTCAACAGTAACGCCTAATTCTTCCAGCTTCTTGATGGAGAATTCAGTTCTGTACTGAGCGTCAGTGTTTTCGGGGTCACCCATGATCATGATATAGGAAACCTTGCCGTCGCCGTTCAGGTCGCCATGATTCGGAACGTTGTAAATGATTTCGCCCTGGTATCTGCCTGAGTCTCTGGCATCAGCGCCAACATAGCAGGTCTTGTCGCCGTATTCGAAGTCAGCGATTTCTCTGTTGATGAATACGCACGGGATACCGGAAGCAACAACTTCCTTGGCTAAGGCATCAGAAGTGGTCTGAACGAGGTTAACGATCAGAGCATCGACACCCTTGGAAATGAAGGTTCTGACCTGTTCGGTCTGAGTGTTAACGTCGTTAGCGCCGTCGACGATTTCGACAGTGTAATGAACGGTAGCATCCTTGGCGTTGAGGTCATCAAAGTACTTCTGAATGTCGTTACGATAGAGGGTCATGAAGTTGTCGTTGAACTGGTAGATAGCAACACCAATCTTAACTTCCTTGACCTGGGGCTTCTTTTCACAGCCGATCAGAGATACGACCATTAAAATAGCCAGTAAAGCT
>JAEEHC010000005.1 GCA_016280635.1 Erysipelotrichaceae bacterium | reverse complement strand
TGAGTCTTCTTTTCCTTGGTAATCATGTCTTTTCCTCTTTCTTTCTGTCCTTGACAACTGAGTAGACCGTCGGAAATCCGGTCAACCAAGTATGCAAGCCTTATTATATTAGCATCATTGATCCATGAAATCAACTAAAATGTCGTTCAGTACGAACAATCCCTTAGCGGTTACCCGCAGATAGCCGTCGACGATCTCCAGCAACTTCTTGTTGATGTTCTTTTCAATGGCATCGTGGTACAGCGCCAGCAACCCAGTCTCAAAGCGGTAGTCATATTCCCGGATGTTGATGCCCTGCAGCAGCCGCAGATTCATCATCACCGCTTCAAAGCGCTGATCCTTCATGGTCAGGTGGTATTCGGTCTTGCGGTACTTGTCATGGATGTAGTCCATGAAGTTGCGGGTATTGTCGTAGCGCATGTTCTTCACCTTGCCGCTGGCTCCCAGGCCCACCCCCAGATAGTCCTCATAGCGCCAGTAAAGCATGTTGTGGACTGACTGGTGCGTCGTTAAGGCAAAGTTACTGACCTCATACTGGTAGAAACTGTGAGAGTTGAGGAAGTCGATGATGGTCTGATACATCAAAAAATCGGTCTCATCATCAACCGGCTGGTAGCCGGCAATGCCGAAAGGCGTCTGGGGATAGACTTCCAGGTCATAGATGGAGATGTGGGTGATGTTCATCCGCACCGCCTTTTCCAAGTCAGCAAGCAGCTCCGCCAGCGTCTGATTATGGAATCCGTACATCAGATCGATCGAGCGGTTGTCGATACCGACCTTGTCCAGCGCCCGGAAGGTATTGTGGACGTCGATGTTATGGTGGGTGCGGCCCATGTGGGCCAATAACTGTTCATTAAAGGACTGAATGCCGATGGAGGCTCGGTTGACGCCGTACTTCTCTAAAAGCTGCGCCTTTTCCAGATCAAAGGTCTCGGGGTTGATCTCGATAGTATACTCCTTTTCCACCTTAAAACGGCTGAGCATCTGCAGCAGTTCTTCCAGTTGTTCAGCACTTAGGGCCGTCGGGGTGCCGCCGCCAATGTAGATGCTCAGAAAGCTGTCCTGCGGGATCTCATCGATCTCCTTCTTCAGGTGGTAAAGATAGCGGTCCGCCAGCACCTTCTCATAGCGGCACTTGGCAAAATCGCAATAACCGCAGATGCTGCGGCAGAAAGGTATGTGTACGTATAGACCCTTAATCATCTTTTTGTGGATACCTCTGATTGACGTTTTCGATCTTTTCCCTGATCAGCTCTTCCACATCCCAGTTCTTGTCGATGCAGATGGAAAGGGCGTACATCAGTACGTCGGCCAGTTCACTGCGGACTTCCGCTTCCTTGTAGTCCTCATCAGACCACTGAATGGTCTCCAGAAGCTCGGCAGCTTCCACGGAAACCGACTTGATGAGGATTGGCAGGGTATCGGTCTTGTCCCAGCCGGCGCGCACGCGCATCTGCTGAATGATTTCCAGTACTCTGTCCATCCTACTTGATCTCCTCATCCATGCTTAATAAGGCCATGAAGGCTTCCTGCGGGATCTCGACTTCACCGACCGCCTTCATTCTCTTCTTGCCTTCCTTCTGCTTCTCCAGAAGTTTCTTCTTGCGGGATACGTCGCCGCCATAACACTTGGCCAACACGTTTTTGCGGTAGGCCTTGATGTTGGTGCGGGCAATGACCTTGCCGCCCACCGAGGCCTGAACGGGAATCTCAAACATCTGCTTGGGGATGATGTCCTTCAGCCGGCGGGTGATGTTGCTGCCGCGCTGATAGGCAAACTGGGTATGAACGATGGAAGCCAAGGCGTCGACGACTTCACCGTTGATCAGAATGTCCATGCGGGCCAGCGAAGAGGAACGGTACTCAATCAGTTCATAGTCCAGGGATGCGTAGCCCTTGGTACAGGACTTCATCTTGTCAAAGAAGTCAAAGACGATCTCCGCCAGCGGCAGTTCATAGATGATCTGGACGCGGTTTTCTTCCATGTAGATGATGTCCTTATAGGTTCCCCGCTTGTTCTGGCACAGTTCCATGATCGGACCGATGTATTCCTGGGGCGCCATGATGGTGGCCTTGACATAAGGCTCAGCAATGTATTCAATGTTCTGAACCGGCGGCAGTTTGGCCGGGTTATCGCATTTCATGACCTCACCGTTGGTGAGCTTTACTTCATAGACAACGCTGGGGGCGGTAGCGATCAGGTTAAGATTGTATTCCCTTTCCAGCCTTTCCTGGATGACGTCCATGTGCAGTAAGCCCAGAAAACCGCAGCGGAAGCCAAATCCCAGAGCCTGGGAAGTCTCCGCCTCAAACTGCAGAGAAGCGTCATTGAGCTGCAGCTTCTCCAAAGCGTCTCTGAGATCATTGTAGCGGGCGTTATCGGTGGGATAGAAGCCGCAGTAAACCATCGACTGCAGCTGCCGGTAACCGGGAAGCGGCTCAGCCGCCGGATTATCAACCAGGGTAATGGTATCGCCAACCCGGACATCCTTGACCGACTTGATGGAAGCGGCCAGCCAGCCGACCTCGCCGGCCTGCAGAGACGTGCGGGCTACTTCCTTGGGCGTACGGATGCCCAGTTCGGTAACCTGATAATCCTGGCCATTGGCCATGAAGCGGATGCTGTCACCGACCTTGACCGTACCTTCCTTGATGCGGATGAAGGCGATGACGCCGCGATAGGAATCATAGTAGGAATCAAAGATCAGCGCCTTCAAAGGTGCTGACGGATCACCGCTGGGAGCGGGGATCTTATTGACGATGCTTTCCAGAACTTCGTGCACATTCTGTCCGGTCTTGGCGGAGATCAGTGGCGCATCTTCAGCAACCAAACCGATGTCGTTTTCGATTTCTTCCTTGACCACATCAGGCATGGCACTGGGAAGATCGATCTTATTGATGACCGGTACGACTTCCAGATTATTGTCAATGGCCAGATAGACATTGGCGATGGTCTGGGCTTCAACGCCCTGAGTGGCGTCCACGACTAAGACGGCCCCTTCACAGGCGGCCAGCGAGCGGGAAACTTCATATGTGAAGTCGACATGCCCCGGGGTATCGATCAGGTTAAAAAGATAGTCATGGCCGTTATCGCTGCGGTAATTGACGCTTACCGCGTTGAGTTTGATGGTGATGCCTCTTTCTCTTTCCAGATCCATTTCATCCAGCATCTGACTCACCATTTCCCGGGATTCGACCGCCTTGGTCTGTTCCAGAATGCGGTCGGCAAGCGTTGACTTGCCGTGGTCAATATGCGCGATGATGGAGAAATTTCTAATGTACTTCTGATCCATAAGACTTACCTTTTTCTGATAATAAGATTATACACGCCAAGAGCAGCGGCGCACAGAACTATTTGTATCAGGCTGTACAGCAGACTGTAGAGCGCCATGGTGCGGCTGCCAAACAGGTAGAGATCCGTCAACAGATAACCCAGCGCCTCAATGGCCCCGAGCAGAAAGACAGTGGAATTCTTCAGTTTCTTTCCTCCAGCCAGCCAGGCAGTCAGAAAGCCGGAAAGGCCCTTGATGATGAAGGTATAGGGAGCGTAGTAGCCGCACTTTAACACCAGATCAGCCGCGGCCGTGGGCAGACCGGCCAGAATGATGGCGTAACCAGGGGCGTAGTGGCGGCAGAGAATGATGATGGCGGCCAGGGAAATGTTTAGATAGCCGAGATTTCCCAGCTTGTATTTCAGTAAGACGGTAATCAGAAAGATGATCACCAGGCTGGCCAAAAACTGACCAACGCGTTTTACTGACATACGGTTCCTTCCCAGTTGCGTCCGGCGCCATTACGGCAGTCCCGGCTGCTCATGACACCCTTGCCCTCCGGCTGCAGGGCATCAATGATGATGACGCGCTGATCGACGACGACACCGAGACCCTTTTCAACAAAGACGATGGTGCCGTTTTCGCTTTCACAGTTCAGTTCACTCTTTCTGACGGCGCAAAACTTGACCTTCTTGCCGGCAATGGTTGCATAAGCGCAGGGCCGAGGAACCAGACCTCTGATCTGGTCAAAGACCTGCTGGTAGCTTCTGGAAAAATCAATGTGCTCTTCCTCCCGGCTGATGTTGTAGCCGTAGGTGACCTGATCCTCATCCTGCCGGATTGGCTGATAGCTGTGATTTAGAATGGCATCCATCGTTTCCAGCAACAACTGCTGACCAGCTGTGATCAGCCGGTCATGGAGAGAACCATAGGTCTCTTCAACACCGATCTCCAGTTCACACTGGCTGATGATGTCCCCGGCATCCATGCGGGAGGCCATCTCCATGATGGTGATACCGGTCTTCTGATAGCCGTCAATGATGGCATGCTGGATCGGTGCCCCGCCTCTTAACTTTGGTAACAGGGAAGCATGAACATTAACGCAGCCCAGCTGAGGCGCGGCCAATAGCTGATCGGGAATGATCTGGCCATAGGCGCAGGTGATGATCAGATCAGCAGCCATGTCGATGACCTGCTGATATTCATGGCGGATTTTTATCGGCTGAACGACGGGAATGCCCTTTTCCAGAGCGTACTGCTTGACCTCGGAAAAAGTAACCGTCTGTTTGCGTCCGGTCAGCTTGTCCGGCTGAGTTACCACGCCCACGACATTGTAGCCGTTATCCACTAATGCCCTTAATATCTCCCGGCCAAATACCGGAGTACCCATGAAGACGATTCTCTTATCCTTATTGTTCATCTGAACATCACCCTTTCCTGCCTATATGTTACTATATTTTTCCTTGATTGTTCTAATGCCGGATCGGTACCCGGCCTCTAATCATTATACCCGATTCCGAAAAAATCTTCCCGTTCTTATTAGCTCACTGATAATTTAATGCCAATCCGTTTAGGCGGCAGAATACCGACTGTTATCGGAAAACACATCATCATTCTGACACCTGAAATCAGATTATATATTGCCGATAAGAGCGGTTTTCACTCTCCCGTTTTCATCATCAACTTCCTGTTGCAATTTGATTCTTTCTTTGCTAGAATAGATAAGCATTATCAAAGAGGGAGGTAAGTTATGCCGAATATTAAGTCACAGAAGAAGCGTGCCATTACCAAC
>JAEEHC010000049.1 GCA_016280635.1 Erysipelotrichaceae bacterium | reverse complement strand
TCATTATGCCTGAAATCAGCAGTTTTTCCCGGGGAAAACTGCCTTTTTAGTGATCCTCCTGAAAACACTTAGATAATGACGAAACACGGCGAATAAAAAAGGAGTGAACGCTTTAGCTTTCGCTATTACGTTACACTCCCATTTTTTCTATTTACCGCCGCCTTCCGGCTGTTCGGGAACAACGAGCAGGCCGTTTTCGGTCAGCCAGGCAAGAATCGTATCAGAAGTAAGGGCGGTTGAGCCGTATTCCTGCAGGGAACTGATGACTCTTATGGCTCCGTTTTCATAGACGAGAGTTTCCAGAGCCGGTAAGCTCTTGTAGCCCAGCTTGCTGAGGGCGATCTGTGCCCCTTCCGTCTCGCTTACATCGACGTACATCAGCTGGGTGGCCATGATGTCAGCATGATCGGAGAGAAGATTGGGCCAGGTATTATTGAAGAAATACTGGGAATTGATCTGCGTCCGGTCAAAGAAGATGACGCGGATCTCATTGCCTGAAGTAGTCAGATGGTCCTCAAACTGCTTCAGAGAGCGTCTGTTGGGAAAATCATAGGTTATGACATCCGTATCGATGACATCGATATTCTGCGGCTTATAAGCCTGAAAAACGCTGTAGACGCCATAGCCGACAGCGAAGAGGAATAAAACGCAAACCAGTAGTCTCTTTATCATGATATCACCTGATTTATTCTATCACATTGATTGGAGTTAGTAAAATGACAGAGGCGGTGTATAATGGAAAAGGAAGTGAAAACATGGAAATCTACAGAGAAAAGTACTTCAACCGCCGCAACTGGATTCTCGAGAATCTCGGTGCGCTCAATCTCACGGCTTCGGAATCGCTGATCGTTTTGCTGATCGACTTCTGCAATGAATTCAATCAGCCGATCGACCTTCAGGCGCTTTCCCGGCTGTCCAACCTGAATAAGGACGAGGTCGATAATGCCATCGTGATGCTTTGTTCAAAGGGCTATCTGGCCATTGAACAGCATGACAGCGTTGTCAGTTTTAACATTGACGCGATTTTCACCCAGCATAACATCAGTTATGCCGGCAAGGAACTCTATCAGACCTTTGAGGCGGAATTCGGCCGGATAATGAGCCGGGGAGAGCTGGAAAGGCTGAGTGAGTGGATGCGGCTTTACAGCCATGACGAGATCATTGACGCCTTGAGAGAAGCCTCCATAAACCGCAAACTGAACTTCAGTTACATTGACAGGATCCTGGCGGAAAGGGAAAAGAATGAAGAGAAGTGAATACATCTACCAGACGCTGGAAAGGATGTATCCTGATGCTCACTGCCAGCTTAACTACGGCAGTGATTTTCAGTTGGCCGTTGCCGTTCTGCTGTCAGCCCAGACAACCGATGTCAGCGTCAACCGGGTAACGGAGAAACTGTTTGCCTGCTATCCTGACGCTGAAAGCCTTGCCGAGGCTCCGCTTAGCCATCTGGAAGAACTGATCCATGAGCTGGGACTTTTCCGCAGCAAGGCTGCCAACATCAAGAAAATGGCACAGCAGATCGTTCAGCGCTTTGACGGCCGGCTGCCATCTGATCCCAAAGAACTGACCAGTCTTCCCGGCATCGGGGTAAAATGTGCCAATGTCATTCTGGCGGAGATCTACCATGTTCCCGCCTTCCCCGTCGATACCCACGTCAGCCGCATCAGCCGGCGGCTGGCCATTGCGGATAAGGATGATTCGCTTGCTGAAGCGGAACGCAAGCTCAGGGAATACTTTCCTAGAGAACGCTGGATCAGGATGCATCATCTTCTGATCTTCTTTGGCCGTGACCGCTGTTCGGCGCGAAAGCCGCAATGCGAAGACTGTCCCTTCAATGATTTCTGTACCGAAAGAAAACAGCAGCTGAACTGAATCAGCTGCTGTGTTTTTATGGTTCTACCGGTGTAGGCGTTGGATCAGGTTCAATCTGCTGGGAAGGTACGGTTACCGTAACCGTGATCTTATTGGAAACCAGATTTTCCCGCTTGGAATAGCCATAATAGCCCACTACCGTATAGGTGATCGGTGAACCGGTCGTATTGACCAGGGTGATGGCAGACTTGCTGGAAGAAGAGGTGACGATCTGAGTTTCTCCGGTTGAGTTATTGGTTACTGCGGCGCAGTACTGAACGACACCGGTAATCAGCGAGGTATCAAACTTCCGCTTCAGAATGTAACTGTGTCCGTCAAAGACGATGCGTACTGACCGGCCTGACTGGGTAGCTTCCGCAATCGGATAGTTGGCCCAGGTAAAGTTCATCTGCGAACTGGACAGCGTATAGCTGGCGGTGAAGTTCTTCAGATTCTCCAGCTTGGTGGGAATCTTGTAGGTGAACTTGGAAGTAAAGGTCTTGTCGTTGACATGCTTTTTCAGAATGTAACTGTTGGCTGCCGGGGCTTTGATGGCACCGGAGCGCAGATAAGGATAAATGCCCTTGATATGGCGGATGGTGGTTACTTCTTCAGGCATCGGGTTATTGGTGACCGGTTTGCCGAAGGCGTCAACCAGAGAGTCGAGCAGTCCGTTGACCAGTCTGCCGTCCGGACGGCTGTTCTTGAAGTTCTGGGAGACATAGGTCGTCCTGTCCATGAACCGTCCGGTATCGTAGCCGATCCAGAAGGAGAAGGAGTAATCATTGGTTCCGCCGACCATCAGGAAGTCCTTGGTGGCGCTGTCCGGCCACTTGTACTTCTTGATTATGTTCTTATCGAACAGACCGGTTCCGGTCTTGCCGTAAACGGTATAGTCCTTATGCTTGATGTACTGCAAGCGGCCGTTGACCTGCCAGTCATCGGCGTTTCCATTGGCGTTGACGGATACTTCCTGCAGATATCTGGTCAGCCAGGCAGCGCCTTCAGATAATACCTGCTTGCCTTCAGTACTAACCTCAATGGGCTCGCGGTCGCCGTCGATGAATTCGATGCGGGTAATGGTATGAGGCCGGTTATAGACGCCATGGGAAAGGATTACGCTTTCCGCGGCACACAGCTGGATCGGAGAGACCATGAAATTCTGCATGCCGATGGCATACTGTTCGTTCATTCGCTCAACGACCTTGCTGTCGATGTCGATGGATTTCAGGTATTCCTGCATGACTTCCATGCCCTTTTCCTGAACGACCCACTGGAACAGCTTGACCGCGACAACATTGTAGGAAGTCGTAAAGGCGCGCTGTGTGGAAACGTCGCCGGCATAGCCGTGCTCCTCGCCGATCCTGATTCTGGTCCATGTCCAGTAGATCGGCTCATCGAAGATGTAGTGATTGGTAGCCAGCGGTACATGCTCAAAGGCCATCGGATAAGTGAAGACGCCCTTGGAAGTTGAACCGGGGTTGATGCGGTTGTCATAAGCGTAGTTGAACATCATCTTGCCGTCATAGTCTCGTCCGGCGGAAACGCCGACCAGTTCGCCGGTATTATTGCGGATGCATACCAGGGTGGTGTTGATGTGCTCATCAGGGAAGGCGATGACATTGCCGCGTGATACCTCGTCCATGTAGGTCTGAACGGTCTGGTTCATGGCCGTATAGACTCTTACCGGTGTCCGGTTGGGATTGATGTCATAGACATCCTGCAGTTCGGCCAGCACGATGTCGATGTAGGCCTGATTATCAACGGTTTCACCCTGACCGTACTTGTATTCCGGTGTTCCGACGAGAATGTTCTGGATCGGGATGGCACAGGCATAGCGGTATTCCTCTTCGGTTATGTAGCCGTGATTGCGCATCTGATAGAGAACCTCATGAGTACGCTTTGTGCTTTCCTCAAGGTGATAATAGGGGTTGTTGGAGTTGGGTGCCTGGACAAGGCCGGCCAGCATGGCGGCTTCCACCAGGGAAAGGTCAGTGCAGTCCTTGCCGAAATAATACTGGGAAGCGACCTGAATGCCGCGGGCAGTCTGGCCGAAGTTGACCTTGTTGACATACAGTTCAAAGATCTTCTCCTTGGAGACAATGTTATTGATCTTAAGAGAGTAGTAGATCTCCTGGACCTTGCGGTCTATGCCCTTATCGGCAATGGTATCAACGGCGAAGTAGGTATTCTTGATGACCTGCATTGTCAGCGTAGAACCGCCCTGAGCAAAGGAGAGCGTCCGGATGTTTTCCAAGAAGGCCTTGGCAAAACGGGGGACGTCAAAGCCCGGATGCTCGAAGAAACGGGAGTCCTCAATGGCGACAAAGGCATCTACTACGACCTGCGGGAAGGAGGCATAGGAGACGGATATCCGGGATTCTGCACCGACGATGGCGATCTGTTCACCCTGGTCGTCAAAGATCCGGGTGGAGTCCTGATTGTGAATGTCTTCGATGTCAAGCACGACATCTGTCTTGTTAAGGATGACAGCGATGGTACTCAATCCGCTAGAGGCACCTAAGAGAATGAAGAAGACGATCACACCCATGACGCCGTTGGCAAGCTTACGCCAGCGTAATTGTCTGAGCGTCTGCGGATCAGTTTCCTCTTCCTCTTCCTGTTCGCTTTCAGCCACCGGTTCGCCCTGAGGCTGCTTTCTGCGCTGAAGCTTTTCCTTAAGGCTGGCAATAAATTCCCTGAAGCGCTGGGAAAGGGGCTTTCTGACCGGTTCACCAGCCAATAAGGCGGCAGCTTGCTTGGCTTCTCTTTCCTTACGGCGCAGCTCTCTGGCTTCCTTTTTCTTATTGAGCCAGTTGGAGAAGGCGAGTCTGATTCTGGTAAACAGCGGAAGCTTGGTCAGCGTTTCCGGCTGCTGCAGGTCAATCTTATTGCCGTCAGCGTCAATGATCTGCTTGGCAATGATCTGTCCCTTGTCGTTGAAATGGAGGGCCGGGCTCTCCGGGATCTTCTTCTTGAACGGCGGCAGGGAAGCTATCCAGCTGCCGGCTTTTCTGATGACTGTACCGGCTCTGGTAACAAGAGCAGAGAAGAAGGCCGCGATCGTACTTAAAGTGTGAGTCAGCCAGTTCTTCTTTTCCGCCGGTTCATCAAGGAAGAAGGTGTTATCGTAGTGATCGCTTTCCTTCTTTTCTTCCTCATCGACGGAAACGTCATACTGAATCTGGCTTTCTCGGGGACCTTCCTGATTATCTTCCTCTTCATCAACGTTGAAAACCGTCTGCCTGTCATCCTGATTGGGCAGGTTCTCATCGCTGGTCTGATCGGTTTCACTTATGTCATAATAGGCAGCCGGTCTTGATGAACTGTCATCTTCGTTTTCCGGCTGGGGATTCTCCGGTTCAATGCTTTCCTGCGGCTCTTGAGCTGTTTCGGTTTCCGGTATCGCTTCAGGCTGTTCAGTCTGCTGGGGGATAGCCACGGGTTCGCTCTCATCCATCTGTGTCTCTTCCGGCAGCTCATAAATGGCCTGGTCCGGTTTTGAAGGTTGTTTTTCGGTTTCATCAGCCGACGTTGGTCTTTCTTCCAGCGGCTGGGTCGGTTTCTTGGATTGTTCAGATGCGTTCTTTTTCTTTCGGCGGCTTTTGGACTTAGCGGTCTTAGTGGTATCCGTTTTCTCTTCTTCGCCATTGCGCTGGGATGAACGGCTGGAAGAGCGCTTCCGGCGCCGTTTGGGTGCCGGTTTTTCGGTTTCATCAGCGGCTGAATTGTCTTTTTCCGCAACTTCTGTAGTTTCGCTGGCCGGGGAGAACTGTGAGGCATCGGAAAGATCGTCAGTAAGCTGCTGGCTGACTGACGTTTCCTCAACGTCGTAAAGATTCTGCGCTTCTGCGGCAGAATCCATTACAGATGATGTCTCAATTTCAGCCTGCTTCGGCGCCTGAGCGCCGGGAGAAACAGGCTTTTTCTTTTTTCTCTTCTTACTGGCCATATTGCATCACTCCGTTGGTTGAACTTATCAGAAATTGAAATGCATGAAATTGTTGATGGGATCGACCGAATCGACCGGGTCAACCGGGTCAGGATCGACCGGCTCCGGCTCAACGTGCTTGCCCGGAACGGTTACCTTAACGGTAATGCTGTTGGAGCGCAGGTTGGCGGCGGAGTAGGCGTAATAGCCGACGACGTCGTAAATGATGTCTTCATCGGTATCGTTCTTCAGCGCATAGGTCGCCTGAGGTGATTCGGAAGTATAGTACTTGGTCTCACCGGTCGTGGTGTTTGTTATATCTACACAGTACATGACTACGCCATCGATCCATGAGCGGTCAAAGCCGCGGGCACCGGTATAGGTCTTGTTGCGGAAGACCATGTCCTTGGTCTTTTCGGCAACTACCAGCGCGCTGGGATCGGGATAGTCAGACCAGGCGACGGTAACGTTCTTCTTCTTTTCGTTATAGTTGGCCGTGAAGCTGTTCAGCGACTTGATCTCCGCGGTTGATTCATAGCTGGCCGTAGTGACATTGCTGGCCAGAATGTAGCTGGTAACGATATTTGAAGGATCGCAGTAGTCGGGTGCGGTCGTATAGGGATACAGGCCGCGGACGTGAGAGATCGTAGTGACGCTTGAGGGCTTGTTATTTGCGTTAATGGGGGCGCCGAAGGTCTCATAGGCAACTTCCAACAGACCTCTGACGGTCTTGCCATCGTTACGGGTGGCCTTGTATTCAGAGGAAATGTAGGTGGTTTCGTCAATGTGCTGGCCGGTATCGAAGCCCATCCAGAAGGCGAAGCTGTAATCGTTCGTTCCGCCGATCATCAGCCAGTCCTTGGCGGCTGATCTGGGATACTTGTACTTTCTTCTGATGGTCTTGTCGTAAAGTGAAGTACCGGTCTTGCCGTAGGCGATGTACTTGCTGCTCTTGATCTCAGCCAATCGGCCGTTGGGTCTCCAGTCGGAAGCGGTGGAGTTGCCGTTGACGTTGACCTGCTGCATGTATCTGGTCAGCCAGGCGGCACCTTCGGAAAGGGCCTGAGTCTGCGTCGGGGAAGCGACGATCGGCTCTTCCGTGGAGTTGATGAACTCGATGCGGGTTATCGTATGAGGCTGGGTATAAAGGCCTTTGGAAAGAATGACGCTTTCACCGGCAGCCATCTGGATCGGTGATGCCAGGAAGTTCTGTTCACCGATGGCGTACTGTTCGTTGATGCCGTTGCAGACTGACTTGTCAATGCCGATGGACTGCATGTAGTCCTTGATGGTCTCAATGCCGACGGTCTCACAAACCCAGCGGAACATCTTGATGGCACAGACGTTGTATGAGGAGGTGAAGGCTCTCTGAGCCGAAACATCGCCGGCATAGCCACCGTCCTCAGTGATCAGATAGCTGGAACCGGCCCAGGTCATCGGACCGTCCTCCATGTAGTAATTGGTGCCCAGTCCGGTATATTCAAAAGCCATCGGATAGGTTACGAAACCCTTGGCGGTGGAACCGGGGTTGACGCGGTTGTCATAGGCGTAATTGAACATCTTGACACCGTCATAGTCACGTCCGCCGCACAAACCGACGATCAGACCGGTGTAGTTCTGCAGCAGAACCAGAGAGATGTTGGCATAGTCATTGGGGAATTCGATGATGTTTCCCCGGGAGAGTTCATCGCAGTACTGCTGGACATTCTTGTTCATGCCGGTGTAGATGCGAACGGCCGTGTTATAGGGGTTGATGTTGTAGACATCGACGCATTCAGCCAGAACGACGTCCACATAAGCCTGGTAGTCAACGGTAACGCCGGTACCATACGGTTTCTCAGCCTTGCCCTTCAACAGGTTTTCCAGATGGATCGAGCAGTTGTACTGGTATTCATCCTCAGTAATGTAGCCGTGGTTCTTCATCTGGCGAAGGACTTCTCTGGTACGTTTGGTACATTCATCTAAGTGGTAATAAGGATTGTTCTGGTTCGGTGCATTGATGATGCCGGCCAGCATGGCTGCTTCAACGGTGTTAAGTTCGGTACAGTCCTTGCCGAAGTAGTACTGGGAAGCTACCTGAATACCGCGGGCATTGGCTCCGAAGTTTACCTTATTAACATATAATTCAAAGATTTTTTCCTTGGAGACGATGTTATTGATCTTGAGAGCGTAGTAGATCTCCTGAACCTTACGGTCAATGCCTTTTTCGGCGATCGTATCGACGGCGAAATAGGTGTTCTTGATGACCTGCATGGTCAGGGTCGAGCCGCCCTGGGCAAAGGAGAGCGACTTGATGTTTTCCAAAAATGCCTTGGCAAAACGGGGAACGTCAAAGCCGGTATGCTCGAAGAAACGGGAGTCCTCAACAGCGACAAAGGCATCGACGACATTTTGCGGCAGTGAACCATAGGTATAGGAAATACGTGATTCGGAGCCTACGATGGCGATCTGTTCACCCTGGTCGTCATAAATCAGTGATGAGTCAGAAGAGCGCAGGTCGCTGGTATCGAGTTCGACATCGGTTTTGGAAAGGATGACCTTGATGATGCTGAAACCGCTCAGGGCGCCCAGAAGGACGCAGAAAACGATGAAGCCCATCAGGGCATTGACGACGCGTCTTCTCTTGACGGAGCGGTTGAACCGCTGCTTCTTCTTTTCTCTTTCCATCTTCAGTCTGGCCTTTTCCTCTTCTTCCGGGCTTAATGCCGGTTCATCGTCAGGAATGTCAAACCTGACGGAATACTGTTCATTGCTTAACTGATTATTATCCTGAGCATCCGGCTGGGGGATACTGTTATCGATATTGTTGTTTTCAATGTTGTTATTGTTCTGGATATCATCCATTTACTTTCCCTCCAATATTAGTTGGTCAATGACCTTGAGATAGTCAACCTTAATAAGATAATTGTAAGGTATCAGGATGCCGTTCTCCACGAACCAGGCATGGGGAATGGATTTTCGCTGGGCGCTGCGGAGATAGTTGATTATCTTGGCCGCAAAGACGAAGTAGGTTTCGTCCAGCGAGTAGAAGCGCACGATGACGAAGGCAATGCCTCCGTAGCGGATGACCCTCTCCATGTGCGCCAGCTGGTGAGGATGAATCATTGAAGAGACCAGCGAAGTCTTTGACTGGGTCTCCTTGGCTTCAAAATCAATATAGAGGTTCTTGTAGACGCCGTTGTAGTCAGTTGTTGACGGAGTCTGGAAGTAGGCCTCAGTAATCCTGGCGGTTGCCCTTGACTTGTATTCGACCTTGGTAATCTGGATCGGTGTCGGCTTCTTGTAGACAGCCGCGATATCCGATTCGAGATAGTACTTGTTTGTCGCGTTGAGGTCATCCTCCAGCGACATTCCCCTTCTGCCGTAGTCAATGGTCTTGTCCACCTTAACCCGTGATCCGTTAGGGTATTTAATCATGTTGATCACCGCAATAATTATACACTGTTAGTTATTGTATGACAAATAAAGAAAACTGTTGATTTTGCCATGGCGTTATGCTAATCTATTCGTGTTGCAGTCTCCACTGTGGGATTTCAACCGCTCTGAATAAGGTAAATAAGCGCGTCAAGCCACCTTAACAGGCGAGTCTAGATTAAACAAGGAGGTGTAATTGTAATGTATGCAATTATCGAAACTGGTGGAAAACAGTTGAAGGTTGAAGTCGGTTCAGTCATCTTCGTTGAGAAGCTGGATGCCGAGGAAAAGTCAGAAGTTGAATTCGACAAGGTCGTTCTGTTCTCTGATAAGACAACCAAGGTCGGCACTCCCTACATCAAGGGCGCTGTCGTAAAGGCAACTGTTGAAAAGCAGGGCAAGGGCCGGAAGATCCAGATCTTCAAGTACAGACCGAAGAAGGGATCAACCAGAAGACGTCAGGGACATCGCCAGCCTTACACCAAGTGCACCGTTACAGCTATTGAGGCTTAATCATGCTGATGATCCGCATCGCCAAGGCGCAGCAGGACATCAAAGTCATTGACATCAGCAAGCATGCTCTGAAGCGGGATGAAGAAGATGATCTTTACCGCCTGGTATGCGCCGGTGTCTCGACAGTTGCCATCGGCCTGTGCAATGCCCTTGATCAGCTGACTCCGGAACAATGCGACATTGACGTGGTCTCTGATACAGCGGATCCGGAAGCACTGAACCACATAACCATAGCTGTAAGACAGAACAGTTTGGATCTGCAGCAGATACTGAAGACCGGAGAGATCCAGTTGGAAACAGCTGCGGAGAGTTATCAAAATTACATTGATCTAAAGATTACGGAGGTATAACCATGAAGTATACGTTAAACATTCAGATGTTCGCATCCAAAAAGGGTGTAGGTTCAACTAAGAACGGCCGTGACTCCCACTCCAAGCGTTTAGGTGCCAAGAAGGCAGACGGACAGTTTACCAATGCCGGTTCAATCATTTACCGTCAGAGGGGAACCAAGATCCATCCTGGTGTCAACGTCGGACGCGGCGGTGATGATACATTATTTGCTCTGACCGCGGGAATCGTTAAGTACGAAAGACTCGGCAAGGACAGAAAGCAAGTATCTGTATATCCAATTGCTTAATGAACGGCAATCCCCATTAATTTGGGGATTTGTTTTTCTGTATGAAAGGAAGGTTCGCTTATGAAATTCATAGACAGTGCGAAAATCTATCTGAAGGCCGGTAAGGGCGGTGACGGTATCGTCGCTTTCCGCCGGGAAGCCCATGTCCCCTTAGGCGGACCGTTTGGCGGTGACGGCGGCAAGGGCGGTTCGGTCATCTTTGAGGTCGACCCCGCCAAGACAACGCTGCTGGATCTGCGCTACCGCAAGAAGATCGTTGCGGAAAACGGCGAAAACGGCAAGACCAAGAAAATGCACGGCGCTGACGGCGAAGACCAGATCGTTGCCGTACCTCAGGGCACCATCGTCAAGAACCTTGCTACCGGAAACATCGTTGCTGATTTGACCAATCCCGGTCAGCGCGTCGCCGTCTGTAAGGGCGGCCGGGGCGGCCGCGGAAACTTCCATTTCCGTACATCCCGCAATCCCGCTCCCGAATACGCCGAAAACGGCGAAGCCGGTGAAGAGTTTGAGGCTTACATCGAACTCAAGCTGCTTGCGGATGTCGGACTGGTAGGCTTTCCTTCAGTAGGCAAGAGCACCATCCTTTCCGTGGTATCAGCCGCCAGGCCGGAGATCGCTGACTATCCCTTCACCACCCTTACTCCCAAGATGGGCGTCGTAGCGGTAGGAGACGGCCGCAGTTTTGTCATGGCTGACCTGCCGGGACTGATTGAAGGCGCTTCTCAGGGCAAGGGACTGGGCCATGAATTTTTGAAGCACATAGAGCGCTGCCGGGTCATCATCCATGTCGTTGACATGTCCCCGGCCTCCGGACGCGATCCCGTTGAGGATTACCGCATCATCAATAAGGAACTGGAAGAGTACAAGTACCGCCTTTTGCAGAGACCGCAGATCGTTTTGGCCAATAAGATGGATGAAGACGGCGCCGAGGAAAACCTCGAGCGCTTCCGCAAGGCCTATCCGCAGCTGGAAGTATTCCCGGTCATCTCACTGATCGGTGACGGCATGCAGGCGGTCCTCTACAAGGCCGCTGACCTGCTTGATGTAACTGAACCCTTCCCGCTGGAAGATGAAAATGAGGATGTTGGTGTCGTCTATGGCTTTGTCAAGGAAGAAGAGCCGTTTGTCATCCGCAACCTGGGCAACGGTGCCTGGTCCATTGAATCAGACCGGATCACCAGGCTGATGGCCCGCACCAACTTTGAAGATGAAGAGCAGATCATCCGCTTCGGCATGTCGCTGAAGAAGATGGGCGTTGATGATGCTCTGAGGGAAAGAGGAGCAACGGAAAACGACACCGTCTACATCGATGACTACATCTTTGAAATGACAGAGCTTCTCTGAGTCCGTATAATATAAGTATTACGGAGGATCCGCTATGATAACCTTCATTACCGGCACGGTCTACGCCTTCGGCGCTGACTATGTGATTCTGGACAATAACGGCATTGGCTACTACATCAGCTTCATGCATCCTGAAGTGCTTTCCCTGTCCCAGAAGATCACGATCTTCACCTACCAGCATTTCCGCGAGGACGGACAGCTTCTTTACGGCTTTCTTGACAACGCCGAGCTGGAACTGTTCAAGAATCTGATCTCCGTCAAGGGACTGGGTCCCAAGACGGCTCAGGGCATGCTGGGCAGCTGCCGTTATCAGGATCTGATCAAAGCCATTGAGCTGGGTGATGTCGCCTTCTTGAAGAGGATGCCTTCAGTCGGCTCCAAAACCGCTCAGCAGATCATTCTGGACCTCAAGGGCAAACTGGTTGAGGACGAAAAGAACGCTCCGATTGTCAATGATGAGCTTAAGGAAGCGCTGGAAGGCCTCAAGGCCTTAGGATATAAGGCGTTTGAGATCAATAATATATCAGGACAGCTTAAGAAGATGGACAGGATGAGCGCAGACGAGTACCTTAAGGCCGGTCTTAAACTGCTGATCGCAAATAAGGGAGTTTGATGAACATGACGGAAAGACTGATGAGTTCCAGCAGCCTGGAAAGTGACGAAGAAGTATCGCTGCGTCCCCAGCGACTTGATGAATATGTCGGCCAGGATTCTCTGAAGGAGAATCTGCGCATTTTCATTCAGGCTGCCCGCAAGAGAAATGAATCACTGGACCACTGTCTGCTTTACGGTCCTCCCGGACTGGGAAAGACGACGCTGGCCTACATCATCGCCAATGAGATGGGAGGAAACATCCGGGTAACCTCCGGGCCCTCGATCGAACGCAGCGGTGATCTGGCTGCCATTCTGTCAAGTCTGCAGCCCGGTGATGTACTGTTTATTGATGAGATCCACCGTCTTCCCAAACAGGTAGAGGAAGTGCTTTATCCGGCCATGGAGGATTTCGCCATTGACGTAGTTGTCGGCAAGGAAAATGCCGTGCGTTCCATCCGTCTGGAGCTGCCGCCCTTTACGCTGGTGGGAGCCACCACCCGGGCAGGTGATATCTCCGCCCCCTTAAGAGACCGCTTTGGCGTCATCAGCAAGCTTGAATACTACACCAATGAACAGTTAGGACAGATCATCAGAAGAACATCCCATGTTCTCGACTGCCCCATTGATGAGGATGCCGTTGTTGAGCTGGCCACCCGTTCACGCGGTACGCCGCGCATTGCCAACCGGCTGTTCAGACGGGTCAGGGATTTTGCCCAGATCCTAAATGACGGCCACATCAACCTGGACATTACGATGATAGCCCTTAACAAGCTGAAGGTTGACCGCCTGGGACTGGATGATGTCGATCAGCGTTATCTGCGGGGCATCATCGAACGCTTTAAGGGCGGCCCGGTCGGTGTTGAGGCCCTGGCCAATTCGATATCCGAGGAAACGACGACCCTGGAAGACGTCTATGAACCATATCTGCTTCAGATTGGCTTCATCCAGCGTACCCCCAGAGGCCGGATCGCCACGGAGAAGGCCTACGAGCATCTCGGCATCCCGATCCAGGGCAATCTGTTTAACAGCTAAGTGAGTAATACATGATAATACTCACTTTTTTGCTTTAGAAGGAGAGAATGCGATGAAACTGTTCGATACCCATTGCCATTACGAGGACCCCTCATTTGATCAGGACCGCCATCAGCGTCTTGAAGCACTGCGTAATACCGATGTGCGATACATTCTGAATTGCTGTTCTGATGAGAGCGTCTTTGATACCGTACTGGAAATAGCTCATCAGCATGATTTTGCCTACTGTTCTCTCGGCATCCATCCGCACTGGTGTCTGAGCGCTTCTGAGAGCTTTATTGAAAGGATCAGCGTCGCATCGGGCGATCCCAAGGTCAGAGCCATTGGCGAGATCGGTCTGGATTATTATTTTGATGAACCGGTAGAAATACAGAAGCAGCTGTTTGAACAGCAGCTGCAGCTGGCATGCGACCTGAATAAGCCGGTGATCATTCATGACCGGCTGGCTCATGAGGATGTCGTGCAGCTGCTGCAGAAATACCGGCCCAAGGGCATCATTCACCGCTATGGTGGCCCGCTAGAGCTGCTGGAAAAGCCGTTTAGCTGGGGTATGTATGTTTCCATCAATACCGACATCACCCAGCCTTATTGGGAGAAGAAGCACGGCGATCTGCTTTACGGAATACCGCTGGAAAGGCTGCTGACGGAGACGGATGCTCCCTATGCCCCAGTTTACGGTAGCCAGAATGCCCGAGCTGAGGCATCAGATGTGCTAAGCGTAGTGGAAACGCTTGCCCGCTATCGCGGCATTGATGCTGAGCAACTGGCTGAGATAGCCTTTGAAAACGCTTTACAGGCATATGGGCTGTGAAAACCGCCTGAACTGCTGGACATAAATCCTATTTGTGCTAAAATAGGCGCGTGAAGGGGAGGAAAACTTCAATGAAAAAAATTCTGGTTGTTTTATTAAGTGTTCTGCTGGTATTCGGCATGACCGCATGCGGCGAGAAGAAAACCGAAGACAAGACCATCGACAAGCTGACGATTGCCTTCGTTCCTTCAAAGGACCCGGATGAGATCCTGACCGCTGCCAAGCCGCTTGAGCAGATGCTCAAGACTACGCTGGCTGCCAAGGGCTATACGGTCAACGAAGTAGCCATTTCCGTCGGAACCAACTACAACGCTGTTGGTGAAGGCATGATCGCCGGCACCATCGACATCGGCTTCATTCCCGCTGCTACCTATGTTCAGTATCATGAAGACGGCGTCGAACTGCTGCTTGAAGCCTTACGTTACGGAATCTGCGATGAAAAGGGCACCATCATCGATCCCAAGCTGGGAATCGAACCCTGGAATGCCGGCAAGACCGCTCAGTCCACTGACGGACTGGTAACCGGTTATGCTTCATTGATTTATGTAAATATCGACACCGAAAAGGGCGCTGACCTTTACAACAAGGCTGTCAGCAATACCCTGACCTGGGAAGATGTTGATTCTGCCGAATGGTATGTCTGCTCAACAACTTCCTCAGCCGGTTATGTCTATCCGTCAATCTGGCTGAACAACATGTTCGGTGAGGGCGTCGGCAAGGAAAGAAAGATCATTGCCAACCTGTCACATGTTACCGGTGACGGCTCTTACTCAGCCATGATCCCGCAGCTGATCGCCGGCGGCTGTGACGTTACTGTCAGCTTCGCCGACTACCGCTACAACGCTGATGCCAACGCTTACTTCGAAGAAGCTTATAAGGATGAGATCGCTGCCGGCAAGTACACCAGCATCTATGACATCATCAAGGTCATCGGTGTTTCCGACTACATCATGAACGACACCATTTCCGTAGCCAGTGAAAAGGTCGATCCCAAAATGACTCCGGAATTCGTCAAGGCCTTACAGGAAGCCTTCATGGAAATCGGCTCAACTCCTGAGGGTTTAGCCTGCGTTCAGCCGTACAGCCACATGGGCTACAGAATCGGTCAGGACTCCGACTACGACTCCTCCAGAGCCGCGGCTGAGATTCTGAAGAACAAGTAAGATATCTGGATTTCTGAAAGGGTGGAGGCTATACCGACCTTCACCCTTTTTCCTATTTTTAGAATAAGAATTATAACTATCCATTCAGGAGGATACCATGATTAAATTTGAACACGTCACCAAGATTTACAACAATAATGTCAAGGCCCTTGACGATGTCTGTCTGGAAATCGAGCAGGGTGAATTCGTTGCCGTCATCGGCCTTTCCGGAGCCGGAAAGAGCACACTGATCCGCACCATAAATAAGATGATCGAAGTCAGTGATGGCACTGTCAGCGTCAATGGTACTGACGTATCGACGCTCAAGGGCAAGCAGCTGCGCAGTTTCCGCCGCAAGATCGGCATGGTGTTCCAGTCATTTAATCTGGTAAACCGCACAACCGTCATCAACAATGTCCTTTCCGCCCGCGTCGCGGAAATGCCATTCTTCCGCACCCTGCTGGGTCTTTATTCCCGTCAGGACAAGATAATGGCACTGGAGGCACTCGATAAGGTCGGAATCCTCGACAAGGCATATGTCCGCGCCGACCAGCTCTCCGGCGGTCAGCAGCAGCGCGTGGCCCTGGCCCGCACGCTGGCACAGAATCCCGAGATCATCCTGGCCGACGAACCGGTCGCTTCGCTGGACCCGGTCATGGCTGAGGTAGTCATGGATGACTTCAAGAGAATCAATAAGGAAATGAAAATAACCGTGGTGATCAACATCCACCACGTTGACCTCGCCCTGCAGTATGCCGACAGGATCATCGGCATCCGGGAAGGCCGCATAATCTATGACGGCCCGGTGGGCAAGGTAAATAGAGAACTGTTAAGAACGATCTATGGGCGTGATCTCAATGACGATGAGAAGATGAACAAGGAGAACAGCAATGTTTAACGATTTCCTGCACATTTTCTATCCCGAGACCTATGAACTTTCCAATGGCAAGAAAGTCAGGGAAAAGTTCAACTGGGGACCTTACATCGTCATCCTGCTGATCATTGCCACGATCATCTCCGGAAAGATCACCGGCTTCAGCTTTGAGACCCTGTTTAGAAGGGGACATGTCTTCTTTGATTTCTTCAAGCTGATGTTCCCGCCCCGCTGGGCCTTCTGGAGTGAGATCAAGAAACCGCTGATCGATACCATCAACATGTCCCTGCTGGGAACGGCCATCGGCTGTCTGATCTCCCTGCCGATCAGTTTCTATCTGGCTTCCAACTTCAAACTGAATAAGACCTATCTGTCCGTTCACCGCGGCATCCTGTCGGTGTTCAGGACGCTGCCGACTTTGATCTATGCTCGGCTGATCTCCATCGTCATCGGTACGGGAACCCTGGCCGGTACGATCTCAATTGCCATCTTCTCCTATTCCGTCTGCGTAAAGATGCTTTACGAACAGCTGGAGACCATCGACATGGGACCGTATGAAGCACTGGAATCAACCGGTGCCAACCGCGTCAGGTGCATGATCGCCGCTGCTTATCCGCAGATCAGAAGCTATTTCTGGTCGACGGTACTTTACTGTTTTGAGATGAATGTCCGCTCCGCCGCCATCCTGGGTTATGTCGGCGCCGGCGGCATCGGTGTTCAGATCAACAATTCGCTGGGCTGGCGGGAATACACCAACACCGGCTTAATGATCTTTGCCCTCATCGTGGTCGTGGTAATCATTGAAACGATCTCCAGAGAAATCAGAAGGAGGCTGGTACAGGGATGACAAACAAATTGACCGTACAGCAGCAATACCGCAAGTATCCATCCTTCTTACCGCGGTTCATCATTACCATCATCGCTATGATCGTCTTCTACTTCCTTTGGGCCTATACCGTTGATTACCGCGGCATCAATCCCAGAGGTCTGGCCATCGCCAAGAGCGCTCTGGTCGGATTAATGAAGCCTTCCTGGGCGATGATGACTGACCTTTCCTCAACCGGTCTGCTTTACCTGCTTACCGAGACCCTGGCGATCGCCTTACTTGGTACCATCCTGGGTCTGTTGCTGGCTCTGCCTTTAGCCTTCCTGTGCGCCCGCAATGTGGCTCCCAGGTGGGTCAACTATACCGTTCTGACCCTGATATCGATCATGAGAGCCTTCCCGGCCTTTATCTACGGCATCATGTTCATCAGAGTTACCGGTCCCGGTCCTTTTGCCGGCGCCCTTACCATGGCCATCAGTTCCGTGGGAATGCTGGCAAAACTGGTTACGGAGATCATTGAAGACATGAATCCGGGAATCATTGAGGCCCTGGATGCCGCCGGATGCTCGCCGTTTGAAAAGATCAGATACGGCATCATCCCTCAGCTTTCCAGCAACATCATCTCCATCGTGATCTACCGTCTGGACATCAATGTCAAGAGCGCGTCAATCCTGGGCGTTGTCGGTGCCGGAGGTATCGGTGCCCCGCTGATCTACGCCATTGCCAAGGGCAGCTGGGCAGAAACCAGCGCGATGCTTCTGGGACTGGTAGTGCTGATCCTCATCCTGGAATACTTCTCCACCAAGATCAGAACCAAACTGGCTTAATCAACAAACTTCCTCCTCTCAGCGGTAAATGCGCTGAGAGCCGTGCTATAATCTTAAAGGTGATATTATGAAAATACTTCTTGCCACCGGCGGAACCGGTGGCCACATTTATCCGGCTACGGCATTGGCTGACAAGCTGATGCAGGACAACAGCAAAAACGAAATTCTCTTCATCGGCAATGAAGACCGCATGGAGTCAGTGGAAGTCGTGAAGCAGGGCTACCGCTTCATCGGCATCAAAGCGGCCAAGTTCAACAATAACCGCAATAAGCTTTCCGCTCTGAAGACGCTTTACAAGGCCTATAAGGAATGCCTGGGCATCGTCCGGGACTTTCAGCCTGATGTCGTCATGGGCTTTGGCGGCTATGTAACCGTTCCGGTCGTCATGGCAGCTCATAAGCTGGGCATTAAGACCCTGATCCACGAGCAGAACAGCCTTACCGGTCTGGCCAACCGCGTGCTTGGCCATTTTGTCGACCGGGTAGTCATCTGCTACCCGACCGCCGCGGAAGCCTTTAACAAGAAGAAGGTCCGCCTTCTCGGTAACCCCAGGGAAAGCGCTGTCCTCAATTTCATCAAGGATCGGGCGATCTTTTCCCAGTTCGGTCTTAACTGCGATCTCAAGACGGTACTGATCGTCATGGGCTCACTGGGCTCGGTCAGCGTAAACGAGAAGATGACAGGCATCCTGGAAGGGCTGAAGCACAAGGACTATAATGTTCTTTATGTCACCGGAAGAAACAACTATGAACAGTTTGCCGGTCTGTCACTGGAAACTGACACTCTGAAGATCGTTCCCTACATCAACCAGTTCAACATTGCCGGCAACTGCGCTCTGGTCATGAGCCGGGGCGGAGCTACCAGTGCCTCGGAATACATGGCTCTGGGCGTGCCGACGATCATCGTTCCTTCACCGTATGTTACCAATAACCACCAGTTCATCAACGCCAAGGCGATGCTTGACAACGGCGCCGCCGTACTGTTGGAAGAGAAGGACATGAATGTCATGAATACCATCGAGCTGATCGACCAGCTGGTTCATGATGATGAAAGACTGGCTAAGATGAGTGAAAATGCCCGGGCGATGTCCCATCCTCAGGCGGCCTATGATATCATTGCCTTAATAAAGGAACTGACCGGTAAAAAAGATGCTTAAGGAAACAGAAAGAATACTAGCCCAGTTCGGTGATCTGGAAACTGATGTCTCATTCCGCAACCTGACGACCTTCCGGGTCGGCGGTGTTGCCCGGCATGTCTTTTATCCGCGCAACCTCTTCGGCCTTACCAGTGCCATCAGCATCTGCCGCCAGGAAGCAATACCTTTCAAGGTACTGGGAAACGGATCCAACATTCTGCCTTCCGACGATGATTTCGAAGGCCTGATCATCAAGCTGACCCGCTATTTCATCGATTATTACTTTGATGACGAAGTTCTATACGCCCAGTGCGGCTGTTCGCTGATCGCCCTGTCATACAAGGCCATGGAACAGTCTCTTTCCGGTCTGGAATTCGCCAACGGCATTCCCGCAACTCTGGGAGGAGCGCTGTTCATGAATGCCGGGGCCTACAAGTGCGAGATGAGCGACGTGGTTCAGGAAGTACAGGTACTGGTTGGGGATGATGTGATCTGGCTCAACCGCGATCAGTGCCAGTTTTCCTACCGTTCATCGATCTTTCAGAGACATCCGGAATGGACGATCGTCAGCTGCAAGCTCAAGCTCAGAAAGGGCGATCATGCCGTCATTGAACAGCTGGTCAAAAACAGAAGAGATAAGCGCTGTTCGACCCAGCCGTTGGACTTTCCTTCCGCCGGTTCGACTTTCCGCAACCCGGAAGGCGGCTTTGCCTGGAAGTACATAGATGAAATCGGCTACCGCGGCCATCAAGTCGGCGGGGCCCAGGTTTCCACCAAGCATTCCAATTTCATCATCAATACCGGAGATGCCAGTGCCGCAGACATCCGCAGCCTGGCTGAAGAAATCAGAGAGAAGGTCAAAAAGGAATTCAATGTTGATCTGATCATGGAAGTGGAGAAATTCAATTGGAAAGAATAAATACCCCCTTTATCGCCAGGGAAGACATTACGGTAAGAAAGAAAACTGACCGTGCCGGGATTCGAAAGAAGATCCTGATCGCTGCCGGCTGTCTTTTTACCGCGGCTGTTGCCCTCTGTCTGTGTCTGTATTTCTTTTTTCCCATCAAAAACATCAGGATAACCGGCAACCATTACCTTTCCGAGGACTATCTGCGCAAACTGATAGGGATTTCCGAGGGTGACCGCTATTTCTTCCGCCTGCTGTCAGCAGTTGAGGACAGGGCAGAGCAGAGCGAGCTGGTCCGCAAGGTTACCGTCAGCCGCCGGGAAGGGCTGAGCTATCTGATCGAGGTTGAGGAAAATACCATCGTCGGCTATCAGATCAGCGGTGCCAGTACCGATGTCACCTCGACACTGATCCTGGCGGACGGCCAGATAATACCCTTCAGCGCCGAATACATGAAGAACATTGCCCTGACGCCACTGTTCATCAACATTTCCGAAGACAACTGCCGGGCCATCGCCGGACAGCTGGGAAAACTGGAAACCGACATCCTTTCCCGGATCTCGGAGGTAAGTGTTACCAGTTTTACATACGATGAAAATATGGTAAAATTAACGATGGAAGACGGATATCGGGTATATTCGTCGATCAACGGCTTAGGCTACATGAAGGATTACTTTGACATCGTGATCAACAAGTCGAGTCAATCCGGATCATGCATTCTCATCATGGAAGAATACGCCAGCGCGGCTGTACTGGAGTGCTCGGAAATAGAGGAGAAATACATCAGACCCGCAAATTGAAGGAGGGTGAAACTATGATGAAAAATACCACCAAGATCGGCAACATCAACATTACCGCTGATGCCATTGCCTCCTTGACCGGTGAACTGGTCAATGAATGCTACGGCGTTGTCGGCATGGCCTCAAAGCACCTTATCAAGGACAGCATCGCGGTCATGCTGCGGAAGGAAAACTATTCCAAGGGTGTTGTAGTCAGACAGAACAGTGAAGGCATTGAACTGGACATCTATGTCATCATCTGCTACGGCGTAAAGATCATGGAAGTAGTCAACGAAGTTCAGAAGAAGGTCAAGTACGAACTGGAGAACATGTTTGACATGGAATTCACCTCCATCAACATCTTCGTTCAGGGCATTAAGGTAATTGATTAGGCGGTACGGATATGGAACAACTAGATTGCAGACAATTCAAGGAAATGATCATTTCCGGCGCCAACAACCTGGCAAACAATGCCGAACGCGTCAATAAACTGAACGTCTTCCCGGTACCTGACGGTGATACGGGAACCAACATGAACATGACGATCTCAGCGGCTGCCGAAGAAACAGTCCGCTTCATGAACGATTACATCGGCGATACTGCCAAGTTTCTGTCCAAGAACATGCTGATGAATGCCCGTGGCAATTCCGGCGTCATCCTTTCTCAGGTCTTCAAGGGCATCGCCAAGGCTTTAGCCGGAGTGCAGTCAGCTGATGTGAAACAGCTGGCAGAAGCCTTCATGAGCGGTTCCAGAGCAGCCTATAAGGCCATCATGAAACCGGTAGAGGGGACCATCCTGACAGTCGTTCGGGAATCAGCGGAGATGGGTGATTATCTGGTAAAGAAAAATCCCCGCTGCTCCATTGAGGACTACATGGCCTACATGGTCGTGGAAGCCAACGAATCACTGAAGAGAACACCCGACCTTCTGGAAGTTTTGAAGGAAGCCGGCGTCGTTGACAGCGGTGCTTCCGGATATTGCTGCATTCTGGAAGGCTTTAACGCCTACCTGCAGGGCAACCCGGTCGGCAAGAGCGAACAGCCGACGGAGACCGAACCAGTAGAAGAGGGCTATTGCGTTGAGATCATCGTTAATCTCAATGAACAGTACAAGCGCGAATTTGTCATCAACCGCCTTGAAAGTTCCCTGGGCCGTTCCTGCAACAACATCAAGCTGGCCAGGGAAGAGGACAGCGTCAAGCTGCATGTCCACAGTGAACGTCCCGGTGACATCATCAATACCCTGCAGAGATTCGGCGATCTCGATACCGTCAGAGTTGAAAAACTCTCCAAAGGCCACAATCCGACTCTGAACTTTGAAGTTAAGAATGAAGAGAGGAAGAACTGTGCGGTCATTACCGTCTGCAACGCGGAAGGCATCGCCAGCAAGTTCAAGGAACTCGCCGCCGACTACATCGTCTTCGGCGGTCAGACCATGAACCCCTCAACCCAGGACTTCGTCAATGCCATCAAGGAAGCCAACGCCCGCAGCATCATCATTCTGCCCAACAACTCCAACATCATTCTGGCCGCCAAGCAGGCCAAGCAGCTGGTCAAGAGTTCCCAGGTAGAAGTAATAGAATCCAAGAGCGTCATTGAAGGCATCAATGCCTGTCTGAATTACAGCGAAGACGCTCCGATTGAGGACAACATCAAGTCAATGAACCAGGCCATCCGTGACATCAGGACCATTTCCCTGACACAGGCTGTCAAGAATACCACGATGAATGGTCTGAAGATCAGAAAGAACAATTTCATCGGTCTGGTTGACAAGGATCTGGTCGCTACCGGCAAGGCTTTGGATAAGACGCTGTTTGCGACCATCGATCAGGCCAGCCAGCAGCAGGAGATCTCCTATCTTACCATCATCTACGGTAAGGAGATCACCAAGGCGCAGGCCCAACAGGTCCTGGATTATGCCGTGGAGAAGTATGATGCTGATGGCGAACTGATCGCCGGTCAGCAGGAACTCTATCCCTTCATAATCGGCATCGAATAGACGCCGCTGAACATTTCATTCAGATGAAGGAAATCAGATTAACTCCCAAACAGAAGGAAGCCTTTGAGGCCTTAGGAATTGAAAATACTAAGGCCCTTTTAACATACTATCCTTATCGTTATGAAACGCTCAGTTATCTTCCCTTTGACCAATGGCAGCCTGACAGCAAAATCGTCATTGCCGGACGGATCGTCGGTAAGCCGCGCTTCAGCTTCTATAAGGGACGTAATTCAGTGCTGTACCTCAATGTGGAAGACCAGTATAACCTTTACCGGGTGACCATCTTCAACCGGCCCTGGCTGCGCAGCCTGACTGACGGCCAGACGGTAAGCGTCATCGGCAAATACGAGGGTAACCTGAAGATACTGGCTTTCCAGATCACCAACCAGCCTTTACAGGAGCTCCTTGGCATTCATCCGGTCTATTCTTTAAAGGATAAGATAAATGAGAAGACCTTTACGAAACTGATTGACCGGGCTTTGCAGGAAAACCAAGGTGAAATCAGCGATTTCCTGCCGGCAACATATCTTCAGAAGTATGGTTACTTTCACAAGGCTGAAGCCCTGCGCATCATTCATCAGCCGGAAAGTGAAACCCAGCTGACCAGGGCTCTTGATACCATCAAGTACGAGGAATTTGTCCGCTTTAATCTGCTGATGCTTTCCCGCAAGAAAAACAACGAAAACATTGACGCTAACTACCGTAAGGTTTTTGATCTTAATGAGGTAAAGCGGTTCATTGACTCTCTTCCCTTCAAGCTTACGGAAGACCAGCTGGCCGCTGTCCGCGACATAACCCGCGATCTGGCCAGTGAAAAGCAGATGAGCAGGCTGGTGCAGGGAGATGTCGGCACCGGAAAGACCGTCGTCGGTTTCATCGCCATGTATGAGACTCATCTGGCCGGCCGTCAGTCCGCACTGATGGCGCCGACGGAAATACTGGCCAGACAGCACTATGAAAACCTGAAAAAGACCTTCAGCAGTCTGGGCATCGGCATCGGTGTGCTTTACTCATCGCAGCCTTCTTCTCAGCGCCAGCAGGTACTGCAGGGTCTCTCTGACGGCAGCATATCAATGGTCGTCGGAACCCATTCGCTGTTTCAGGATGAAGTGAATTACCGAAATCTCGGTCTGATCATCTCAGACGAGCAGCAGCGCTTCGGTGTCCGCCAGCGGGCAGCCTTACTGGCCAAGGGCAGCTATTGCGACATCCTGATGATGTCGGCTACCCCGATACCACGGACATTGGCAACCACGCTTTATGGTGACATCGATGTTTCCTCAATCAGTCAGTCCCCCAACGCTTCTAAGACCATCATAACCAGGCTGGTTCCCGGCAATTCCTTCATGCCGGTTCTCGATGAAATTGAGGGACTGCTGCAGCAGGACAATCAGATGTATGTCGTCTGTCCCCGCATTGACAACAGCGATTCTTCACGCAATGCCTCTGACATTTATAACAATCTGCGCCGCTATTATCAGGGACGCTATGAAGTCGATCTGCTGCACGGACAGATGTCCCCAGAGGAAAAGCAGGAAGTGGAGAGCCGCTTCAAGCAGGGTAAGATCAGGATCCTGGTCTGTACGACGGTTGTAGAAGTCGGCGTTGACGTCCATGACGCCAACATAATGGTCATCTATAACGCCAACCGTTTCGGCTTATCCCAGCTTCACCAGCTGCGCGGACGCATCGGCCGGGGCAGCCGGAAGGGATACTGTTATCTGCTCAGTGATTCTGATGATCCGCAGGTATTGGATAAACTGAATGTCATCGTCAACAATACTGACGGGTTCAGAATTTCCTATTATGACATGAAGATGCGCGGGCCCGGTGATGTCATGGGCTACCGCCAGTCCGGTCTGCCGCAGTTTGAACTCGCCAATGTGATCAATGACTCTGACATTCTGATGAATGCCCGCCGGGACGCCGAAGAGATCCTCAGCCAGGGCGAAGTGGATCAGGAGATCAGGGAATACATTGAGAATAATCTGGATAATGATATAATCAGGGCCTGATTTCGTGATAAAATGAAAAAGATATAAAAAGCAGGTGTGAGTATGGATGTATGTGAGTTTCTGAAAGAAAGATATGGCGTCAATGCCGTAAACAGATCGCTTTACCGCGATGCCTTTACTCATGCCAGCTATCTTAATGAGACCGATGAACAGTCCAATGACTATGAGCGTCTGGAATTCATGGGTGATGCCGTGGTAGAGATCTGGGTCTCCAGCAAGCTGTTTCATCATGTTCCGGAGATCTCCGAAGGAAAGATGACGACGATGCGTTCGCAGCTGGTCTGTGAAAAGTCGCTGGCATCATTTCTGCGGCAGATGCAGCTGCCTCCCTTCATCAGACTGGGAGCCGGAGAGATCAAGAACAGAGGCCGTCAGCGGGATTCCCTTTTGGCCGACGTCTTCGAGGCTTTAATGGGGGCAATCTATCTCGATCTGGGCTTTGCGGAAGTCAGCCGGGTTCTTGATCAGGTCATTACCATCGTCGATACCCCGGAAGCTACCGGCGTGGTTGATTATAAGACCAGACTGCAGGAGCTTGTTCAGTCCGACAGCCGCCGGGTTTTGAAATATGTAGTACTTAATGAGACTGGGGCATCCAATAACCCGCTGTTTGAGATTGGCTGCTACCTGGATGATGTATTAATGGGAACCGGAAAGGAACATTCCAAGAAGAAGGCTGAACAGCTGGCAGCCCGAGAAGCCTTGGATAAACTGGCATTATGATCGGCTATACTGATCTGCTTAAGAAAATCGGCGCAGGAAAACAACTGGAAGCGGCATTGAAAGATGCCGTCTTTTGCCGTCCGCAGGTAAATAAGAAGACCCGCAAGGTCGAAATGCTGGTCCGCAATACCGATTATCTTCCTTCCCAGCTAGCCGAAGAACTCCATGAAAGGATCCAAAATTATCTTGACTATGAAACGGTACTGTCCTATGAGATCACTAATGCTGAGATCAGCCACAATCAGCTGCAGGACTACCTTTCGTATTACAACAAAATACACGGCGCTGACATCACAGCCCTGCCGGTAATCAAACCCGATGGCATCTACCTGGATGTTGACCGGGCGGAATTCAACATGCTTAAGGCCTTCCTGACTCAGATGGGCGTCAAGCAGCAGATCATTGCCGGCAAGCCAAAGGAAAACTCCATTCCGGAAATCGTCATTGAGCCGACGGTCAGAAGAGCCAATGCCGATGACTTCCGCCGCAGCAAATTCACTAAGGAAGAGGATTACCAGTTCATGCCGATGAACAAACTGACGGCATCGGAAAGAAAGGTCAGATGCGTCGGCAAGATCTTTTCCAATGAATCGCAGACCCGCCGCAGCAAGGCCGGACGGAAGTTCACCATCGAGACGGTCATCGTCACCGACTATACGGACGCGGTAACCTTCAAGCGTTTTGATTCCGACATGAAGATCGAACAGCTGAGCCTGCCCCTTTATGCCGGACAGTGCGTTGAGATCTTCGGCATCATTGCCTATGACAGTTATGAAAACGGCAACATCTTCAAGCTCCATTACATCAGGGAACTGCAGGAAGACCCCTTCGTACTCAAGGATGAATATGAAGGCGAGCACCACATTGACCTGCATGTTCATACCAACCGTTCCGAAATGGACGGCAACAGCGCTACAGCCGATTTGATAAAGCGGGCTTTTGACATGGGTCAGAAGGCCATCGCCATTACCGATACCTCAGTCGTTCAGGCCTATCCGCTGGCCCAGTCCGCGCATTTCGGTCTCGATAAGAAACACAAGAACAATGATTTCAAGGTGATTTACGGCCTTGACATTAAAACAGCTGATTCTTCTCTGCGTATTGTCTACAATCCCACCGATCAGAATGTCAAGGGCAGCGAATACGCGGTCATCGACTTTGAGACCACCGGTCTTTCCACCCGCTTTGACCACATTATTGAATTCGGCGGTGTCATCGTCAGAAACAACATGGTTACTGATATCCGCAAGCAGCTTTTCATCAAGCCGCCGGTCGATCTGCCTCCTTTCATTGAAAAGAAGACCAACATTACCAACCAGATGCTGGCTAATGCCAGACCGATTGAAGAAGCCATTGATGAGATCCTGGAGTTTCTCGGTGACCGGGTCATTGTCGCCCATAATGCCGACTTTGACTTCAACTTCCTTAATGATACCCTGATCAGGATTGGCCGAAAGCCGCTGAAAAACATCTGCCTGGACACTCTGAACCTTTCCCGGATGGTCGTTCAGGACCGCAAATATTACCGACTTGGTGTCATTGCCAATTATTATAACGTTCAGTATGATGAGGAAACGGCCCACCGGGGCGATTATGACGCCGAGGTACTGGCCAATGTGCTGGTGAGGATGCTGCCGGACATCGAAGGCTATGATACCGTGACCTTCAACCAGCTGCAGAATCATCAGCCGGAAGACATCTACAAGAAGGCCCGTACCTATACCTGTACGCTTTTGGCCAAAAACATGGCCGGTATCAAGAAGATCTATGAACTGGTCACCCTTTCCCATACCAGATACCTGACTTACTTCTCCAAGAAGAATGCCAAGAAGATCGACGCCGATGTTCAGGCTGAACCCCGGATCATCAGGGAAGAGATCATCAAGAGACGGGATGACCTGCTGATTGGCAGCGCCAATCAGTTCTCCGAACTCTTTGAAATGGCCATGAACCGATCTCTTACCGATCTCAGGGAATGCATGAAGTTCTATGACTACATCGAGATCAATCCTCTTGATAACTACGGTAATCTGATGGAAGAGGGCACGGCCGTTGACCGTCAGCGCATTGAACAGGTCATCAAAGACATCATCGCCGTAGCTGATGAACTGGGAAAGCCAGTCATCGCCTCCAGCGATGTCTGCTATGCCAACCCTTATGAAAAACTGGCCCATGAGATCTTCATCAACGCCTCCCGCATCGGCGGCGGACACCACCCGTTATGGTCTCCCGACCGTCAGAAACGGCGCAGCTTCAAACCAGCTGATCAGCATCTGATGACTACCGGCCAGCTCATGAAAGCCTTTGAATTTACCGGCAGGGCTAAGGAATTCGTCATTGACAATCCTTTGAAGATCGCCGGGCAGATCGAAAAGCTCTATCCGGTACGGACTGAACTGGCTGTACCTGCCATTGAAGGGGCGGAAGAGAACCTCCGTAAGATCGTCTACGACAATGCTCACCGCCGCTATGGCGAAAAGCTGCCGGAAATCGTCAGCGAGCGTCTGGAAAAGGAACTGTATCACATCTACAAGTATGGCAATACGGTTCAGTACTACATTGCTCACTTATTGATTAAGAAGTCCAATGAAGACGGCTATCCGGTCGGTTCAAGAGGATCGGTCGGTTCCAGTTTCGTCGCCACGATGGCCGACATTACTGAAGTAAACCCGCTGGTACCCCATTATGTCTGCCCGCATTGTCAGCATTCAGAATTCTTTGTCAACAATGAATATGCCAACGGTTTTGACCTGCCGGAGAAAAACTGTCCGAACTGCGGCAGCTCGATGATCCGGGACGGTCACAACATTCCCTTTGAGACCTTTTTGGGCTTTGAAGGCGACAAGGTTCCGGACATTGACCTGAACTTCTCTCCCGAATACCAGGGCAGAGCTCAGCAGATGGTCAGGGAAGTATTCGGCGAAGATTATTCCTATCGGGCCGGTACCATTTCCGGCGTACAGTCCAAAACGGCCTTCGGCTATCTGAAGGCGTATTGCGAAGACATGGAAAAGCCGATGTTCAGCAATTCCTTTACCAATGTCTTCATCGGCGTTCACGATACCCCACCAGGCTTCATGGGTCTGTGTGAAGATGTCAAACGGACGACCGGCCAGCATCCCGGCGGCATCGTCGTCATTCCCAAGGACATGGAGATCCACGACTTTACCCCCATCCAGTATCCGGCCAACAACCCCTTCTCAGACTGGCTGACCACCCACTTTGCCTTCGCTGACCTGCACGACAGCATGCTCAAGCTGGACATTCTGGCTCACATTGACCCCACGGCCATCAGGCTGCTGTCGCTGTTTTCCGATGTCAATTACAAAGATGTACCGATGAATGATCCTGAGGCACTTAGCCTGTTCTCCTCGGTTGACGCCATGAAGATCAGGGATTTCAGCGATTATCACGAGGTGACCGGAGCTGCCGGCCTGCCGGAATTCGGTACTCACAATAACCGGCGCATTCTCGCCAAAACCAGGCCTACAACCTTCAATGAGCTGGTCAACTTCGAAGGTCTGACCCATGGAACCGATGTCTGGTCAAATAACGCGGAACTGCTGATCGATCAGGGCGTGGCAACCATCAATGAGGTCATCTCCTGCCGTGACGACATCATGACCTATCTCATCAGCAAGGGCCTGCCTCCAAAGGATTCCTTTACCATCATGGAAAAGGTCCGTAAGGGCAAGGGGCTGCAGGATGATCAGATTGAACTGATGAAGCAGCATGAGGTACCGGACTGGTACATCAATTCCTGTCTGCTGATCAAGTACATGTTCCCCAAGGCCCACGCCGTAGCCTATGCCATGAATGCCGTACGGGTAGCCTGGTATAAGGTCCATAAGCCCTTGGCGTATTACGCTGTATTCTTCTCGATACGCTGCGATGCATACGAGATCGAAACGATGGCGGAAGGAGCGGAAGCGATCAGGGAAAGGCTGCGAGACATTCAGAAGCGTCAGGATGAATTCCAGAAGACTTCCACCAAGGAAGATTCGCTCGAACCGGTTCTGGAGATCGCTTTGGAAATGTATCTGCGCGGCTATCATTTCAGCCCGATGTCGCTGGAAAAATCAGATGCCGTCTACTTCCTGCCTGATCCCGATGATCCTTTAGGCATCATCCCCTCCTTTGCCTGCATTGACGGGCTGGGTGAGGTGGTTGCCAGAAGAATAGCGGAGCAGAGAAGCATTCAGAGTTTCATCTCCCGCGAGGACTTCAGCAAGCGCACCGGTGTCAACGCCTCGCAGCTGGCCACCATGGAAAGGCTGGGAGTACTCAAGGACCTGCCGGCAGAAAACCAGCTGTCATTATTCTAAACAAGAGAATCTGAACGGTTATTCCGTAAGGGCTCTTTTGATAAGAAAAGCTCCTCCGTCAGGGGGAACTTTCTGTTTTGCCGTGATGATTACTGATAGTTGCTGAAGAGCTTGCGGAACCAGAGCTTGCGGAACTGGATCATGTCTTCAAGGTCAATTCGCTGATTTTGGTAAAGCTGAATGACGATGACGGAAATGATGCCGCTGCAGAAGAAGGAAATGGTAGACTCGATCTCCCTGTTGAGTTCGATGCCGGACTCAATGCACTTGCTCTTGAAGAATGTCTCTGAGCGGCTCTGCAGGTCGGCGAGATAGGAAATTATCCGGTCGCATTGCAACAGATGGCTGATATTAAACTCATTTTCCTGAATGAAGGTGAATATCTTAAGGTAATATTCATCGAAGTCGTTAAGCCGTGTAAAGGCAGGGTAAGTGAAAAAACCGGCCGTAAGATCACTGTAAATCTCATCGGCAACTGCCTTGATGTTGGGATAGTGGTTGTAGAAGGTGCCACGGTTAATGTCAGCCTTCTTGACCAGTTCAGAAACCGTTATGTCCTCAATCCGCCTTTTTTCAGCAAGCAGTTCGCTGAAGGTTCTCTTGATGAGTTTCTTGGTTCTGATGGTCGCATAGTTCGTTTTTTTGATGGTTGTCATAGTGCTCCTACACTTTCTAAAGAAGATTGAAAAATAGTGTTGATGATGAAATGCTATTTTTATATAAATTATATTCGACCGCAAAAATTTTTCAACATTTATGTTCTGCGATGCTAGAATAGGACTTGGAGGAAAGCATATGACAAAGATATTCGGTCATCGCGGCGCCAGCGGTTACGCTCCGGAAAACACTCTGGAAGCTTTCAGACTTGCTGCGGAAATGAAAGCAGACGGTGTTGAACTTGATGTTCAGCTGACCAGGGACGGAGAAATAGTTGTCATTCATGATGAGATCATCGACAGAACCAGCGATCATCAGGGAAAGGTCATGGATTATACCCTTGAGCAGCTGTGCGGCTTTAATTTCAATAATAAAAACGAAAATTATGAATTCTGCAGAATTCCCACCCTCAGGGAGGTCCTGGAACTGCTTGAGCCCACTGAACTGAAGATTAATGTTGAACTCAAGACCGGCATATTCCATTACCCCGGCATTGAGGAAAAGGTTCTTGAACTGGTCGATTCGCTGAACATGAACAGTCGGATCATCTATTCCAGTTTCAACCATAATACCGTCCGTAAGATCCGGGAAATGAGGCCTGATGCCTATTGCGGCATGCTGCATAATGATGTCATCATCAACATTGCCGGCTATGCCAAGATGTATGGAATGAATGCCCTGCATCCCAATAAGTATTTCCTGCTTGATGATGAATACATTGCCCAGGCCCGTCAGTTCCAGCTTGACATCAACAGCTGGACCATTAATACCGAACAGGAGATAACCCTGGCTCTTAAAAAGGGTATTGATGTACTTATCACCAACTATCCTGACCGTGCCCTGGCGATCAGAAAACAACTGACCGGTAAGTAAAAGCTGATTATTGCGATTTCTCTTGCAAACCCGTTTCAGCTGTGCTAAAGTATAGACGCTTAAAGGAGTGGTAATGCCACTCCTTAGTTATTGTTTGGAGGACTATATGGTCAATTTGGAAAAGATCAGAAGCGCCATTGAGCCGGTTCTGGAGAGAAACGGCGTCGCTGATTACTCATTGCGGTTCCTCAGCGGCTCTCCCGCCGTGCTTGAACTGGCCATGGAGAGAAAGGAAGGAAATGTTGATCTGGATTTCTGCGAAAAGGTATCCAACGAAGTTTCCGCCATCCTGGATGAGGTCGATGATTCAGCGGACAGCTACATGCTGGATGTCTGTTCCTTCGGTGCGGAAAGAGTACTGGAAAACGATCAGCAGATCCGCGATCACATCGGCAGTTATGTCCATGTTGAACTGACCAATCCTCAGAAGGGGCTGGACAGGATCGAAGGCTATCTCGAGGAATTTGAAAACGGACAGCTTGTTATTTCCTACATGGACAAGACCTTTAAGAGAAAGGCGCAGATCGAAAGAGATAATGTCAGGCTGATCAGATTAGCCGTGAAGTTATAGAAGGGTTGAATATGAACGTAAAAGATTTGATTAATGCTATCGCTGATATCAAGGATAGCCGCTCAATTTCCAATGAAATCATCATCGAGGCACTTGCCGAAGGTCTGGAAAAGGCTTACCGCAAGCACATTTCCTGCCCTGACGCTTCACTGCGCGTCGAGGTCAAGGAAGATGATTCCATTCATCTGTATCAGCAGAGAACCGTAGTTGAGGAAGTCGATGATGATGAGATCGAACTGGCTCTCGAAGACGTCCGGGAAGAGAATCCCGATGCCCAGCTGGGTGATGTCATTGAAGAGGAAGTCTCCATTTCCGACTTCGGCAGAAGTTCAGTAACGCTGGTTAAGAACGTCATGCTTCAGAAGATCAAGGAAGCAAGCAAGCAGGTCATCTATGATGAATACAGTGACAAGGTTTCTGACCTGGTCTGGGGCGTTGTGGAGACCGTCGAGGAGAAGTTCGTTCTGGTAAATCTCGGCAAGACCCTGGCGATCATGCTGAAGAATGATCAGATTCCCGGAGAAAGATACTATGACGGCCAGAGGCTACAGGTAGTCATCAAGTCCGTAAATAAGGAATCCAAAGGCGCTCAGGTCATGGTCAGCCGTTCATCGCCGGATCTGGTCAAGAGACTGTTTGAAAACTCCGTACCGGAGATCTACGACGGCACTGTCGTCGTCAAGGCCGTGGCCCGTGAAGCCGGTGAAAGAAGCAAGATGGCTGTTTATTCCAATAACGTCAATGTTGATGCCATCGGCTCCTGCATCGGACCGAGAGGCAACCGTGTCATTGCCGTCATCGACGCCATTACTGACAAGAACAACCCGGCATCCCACGAAAGCATTGACATCGTCGAATGGAACGCCAACTTTGTTGAATATGTCAAGAACATCATGAAGCCGGCCAATGTTCTGGCTGTCATCCCCAATGAGGAGACCGGAAATCTGCTGGTTGTCGTGGAAAACGATCAGCTTTCCCTGGCCATCGGCAAGAGAGGCATCAACGCCAAGCTCGCCGTCAAGCTTCTGGGGCGCAAGATCGACATCAAGACTCAGGATGCCGTTGAAGCTGAAGGCATTGACTGGTACAACGAAATGATGCTGTTCCAGGCCAAGGAAGCCGCCAGACTGAGACAGGAAGAGGTTGACAGAGCCAGAGCGAAGGCGGAAGAAGAAGCCAGGATCGCTGAGGAAAGCAAGACTGAGGAAGCTGAAGTTGCGGAAGAAGTCAAGGCTGAAGAAACTGTCATTACGGAAGCCGCTGAACCGCAGGTACAGCAGACTGAAGAGACTGTTGCCGAAGAGGTCAAGCCGGAAGAGAAGGCTGAAGAAGCCGAAAAGCCGGAAGAAGTCAAGGAAGCCGAGGAAGAGGTCAAGGAAGTCACCAAGCGGCGCAAGCCGAAACTGACGGTCAAGGCCAGTGAATATGTCTCCAAGTTCGAGGAGTTTGCCGATGCCAAGAAGAGCGAAAAACAGACCGCCACGACCAAGAAGAGAAAGAACACCAAGTCCAAGGAAGACGAAGAAGATAAGCTGCTCAAGGAAAAGATCGAAAGCCTCAAGAACAAGGAATACGAGATCAAGCCTGAATACACTGAAGAGGAGATCGAGGAATTCAATAACGCTGAAGATGAACATTGGTATGATGACGATGTCAACTTCGACGATTACGATGAATTCTACGATAAATAGAATCAATGGTTAAAAAGATTCCCATGCGCAAGTGCGTCGTTACCAACGAGCGCTGGCCCAAGAAGGAACTGGTCCGTGTTGTCAGAACTCCTGACAACACGGTAATCGTTGATCTGACCGGCAAGGCAAACGGTCGCGGAGCTTATCTTAAGAAACAGCTTGATATCATCGAAACGGCAAGGAAGAAGAAGATCCTTGACAAGCATCTGGAGATTGCCGTCCCCGATGAGATCTACGAAGAACTGATTAAAAATTTGAATTAGGAAAGGTGGTGCATGCTGATGGCTAAAAACAGCAATCAAAAGAAGAAAAAGAAGAATTACCACGAGGGTTCATACACACCAAGAAAGGTAGAAGCTGCGCGGGACTGTACTTATACGGAAGGCATCACCGTTAAGGAATTGGGCGAAAAGATCAACCGGACTCCGGCTGAGATCATCAAGTTCCTGTTCATGATGGATAAGATGGTCACCATCAATACCTCATTGGATGATGATACGATCGATCTGATCGCCATGCAGTACAACATTACCATTACCAAGGAAGAAACCGTTGATGAGTCTTCCCTGGAGGATGAAACCCCTGATGAACCGGCCGATCTGGTCTTAAGAGCACCGGTGGTCACCATCATGGGACATGTCGACCACGGTAAGACTACCCTGCTGGACAACATCCGTAAGACTAACGTTACCCAAAGCGAGTTCGGCGGAATTACTCAGCACATTGGTGCCTATCAGGTCGATGTCAAGGGACAGAAGGTAACCTTCCTGGATACTCCGGGTCACGAGGCCTTTACAGCGATGCGTGCCCGTGGCGCCAAGATGACGGACATTGTCGTCATCGTGGTTGCGGCCGATGACGGTGTCATGCCGCAGACCAAGGAAGCCATTGACCACGCTCGGGTAGCAAATGTTCCGATCATTGTTGCCATCAATAAGATCGACAAGCATAACGCCAATGTCGACAAGGTCTACAGCGAACTGGCTGATTACGGACTGATGCCCGAAGAGTGGGGCGGAAGCACGATGTTCGCCAAGATCGTTGCCAAGACCGGACAAGGCGTTCCGGAACTGCTGGAGATGATCCTTTTGCTCTCTGAAGTTCTTGAATTGAAGGCTAATCCCAACAAGATCGCCAGCGGTACCGTCGTTGAAAGCAAGCTTGACAAGGGCAGAGGCCCGGTTGCCACTCTGTTAGTTCAGAACGGCACCCTGCATACCGGCGACTATCTGGTAGCTGGTAACAGCTATTGTCGCATCAGAAAGATGACTGACGACAAGGGACGGGAGATCAAGAGTGCCCTGCCGTCTACTCCGGTTGAGATCATTGGTCTTTCCGATGTCCCCGAAGCCGGCGATAAGTTCAAGGTTTACAGCGATGAAAAGAGCGCCAGAAGAGTGGCTGACAAGCGCACTCAGGCCAAGATCGAATCCGAGCGTAACATTACCAGCGCCATGAGCCTGGATGACCTGGCGGCCCAGATCAAGGAAGGCAATGTTCAGGACATCAACATCATCATCAAGGCTGACGTAGCCGGCAGTGCCGAAGCGGTCAGAAGCTCAATGGAAAAGCTGTCCAACGATGAAGTCAAGGTCAAGGTAATCAGAGCCTCAGCCGGTGCTATCAGTGAAAGTGACATCATGCTGGCCAGTGCCTCCAATGCCCTGATCTACGGTTTCAATGTCCGTCCAGACGCCACCATTAAGAAGATGGCGGCGGAAAGCAAGGTTGAGATCCGTCTCCATAACATCATCTACAAGGCTCTGGAAGAACTGGAAGGCATCATGAAGGGCATGCTGGCTCCGGTCTATGAGGAAGTTGTCATTGGCCAGGCCACCGTAAGGCAGACCTTCAAGGTTTCCAAGATCGGTACCATTGCCGGATGCATGGTCGATGACGGTGTCATCAGAAGAAACTGCGGCGTCAGACTGATCAGAAACGGCGTCGTGGTCTATACCGGAAATCTCGGCTCTCTGCAGAGATTCAAGGACCAGGCTAAGGAAGTGGCGGCCGGCTATGAATGCGGTCTTACCATTGAGCGCTATAACGACATCAAGGAAGGCGACATCATTGAGGCTTATGAGTCTCAGGAGGTCAAGGAAGACTGATGTCAATAAAGAACGAGCGCATTGCCTCGATCATCAGGAAGAACGTTTCCTCAATCCTGCAGTATGAGATCACCAACAAGCAGGTTGGCTTTGTAACTGTGACCGATGTAGAAGTCACCAACGATCTGTCATTTGCGAAAATTTATGTGACCTTCTTGGATGATGAAAAGCATCACAAGACGCACATGGAAGCACTGGAAAATGTCAAGGGACTCATTCGCAGTAAGCTCTCCCGCACTCTTTCCACCAGAAAGTGCCCGGAACTGATCTTCTGTTACGATAATTCCCTGGCTACCGGAAATCGGATCGAGAGCATCATTAACGACTTAAACAGCAAAGCAGACAAATGAACTGCCCCAGTGAAAATGGATAGTAAATAAAAAAAGACATACCCTCTTGTACAATAGAAGTACAGGAGGGTTTTGATATGGCAGGAAAACCAAACAATAAGTATTCGCCAGAATTCAAGAAAGAAGCAGTTGAGAAGTACCTTAGTGGAGAAATAGGAGGACTGGAGTTAGCCGCCAG